>NZ_JALBWM010000019.1 GCF_023895975.1 Microbulbifer okhotskensis | reverse complement strand
GAGCAGTACAGTGACTATGGGGCTATAGCTGTATGAAACTGTCCGAAGTGTTGAATGGTTCACAGATTTTTATAAGTGAAATTAACTGCAAACCACCCCAGGACTGCCTGGCCAGCTCAACAAACAGCGCTTCTTGTGGACCTAGCTGGCGAGATAGGATTTTAAAACTCATACCAACAAAAGAAAATTTTTTAGCCAAAAATAGTATAGACAGATAGATGCCCTCGACCGACATTATGTAACGAGAAAGTATAAAACGTCACCCCTTGCATATAAGCCCCCTTATGATTTCCACATACTTATCCACATATAAAGATACACTTTTTTTACTGAGCAACGGCTCACAATAGCCAAATACAAATACCGCATTTCTATAAGTAGTGTAAGTAATTACTGTTAATGGATTTAGACCATTGGTTTGAGTGACCATGCCTTTTTCTATTTCAAAATATCGCATCTCACCGGCTAGCCGTCTCATGTTGCCAACGTTAGAAACACAAATTCCAGCCGGAAAATAACTTTGCTTTTTTACTGTTTCAGAAGCCATTTTTTCAATGTATTTAGCCTTATAATTCTCTCCCAAATTTTTTGTCATTGGTCGCCGCTTGGCCAAAACCATGTCGATTTGCGATTGTATATAGCTTGCAAGACTCAGAAAGCCTGTCGAAATAAATTCAGGTGGTATTTCTAAACTTGTCGTTTGAGAAAAAGATCCGACATTATCAAGGGATATAGGAGGGACACATAAAACCCTCCCATCCAGAGTCAAAATAATTTCTGTGAAATCCTGATATACTGGTAAGACCCTTGATGCCAGTGCTGCTATAGCACAATATATCGCAGTGAGTTTTACTTTCCCTTTCTTACCTACTTGCGATAATAATTTCGCCGTCTCAGGGGGCATTAACAATGAAGTTGCGCAGGCTCTACGCTCAGAGGCAAAAACTGCTTTCTCAACTGGCCAGTTAAAAACATCTTTACTTTGGTGGATAAACTCTTTTTCTCCCAGATACCCTGCTGCATCTAGGCTGCTCGCTATACTAGCTCGCAGAGGAAGAGACTGGACATCGGATATTTTTCCCTCAGACCTGAGAAAGCCATCCAAATCCAGGCACAACGTCATAATAGAACGTCCATCCAATACCGCATGAACATTCACTATGACAATCCAATCCACTAAACCATTTTTATTGGTATATAGTGTAAGCCCATATACACACTCCTCACTATCTAAACACTTCATGCCATGACGACAGTATTCATCTTCAAAATCCATAGGCTGCGTCAGCTTATGAAGCTGAAGCGGAATGTTTTTAAAGTCCACATCACACACCCAACGCAGTCTTTCCCCTCTTTTTACTCGGGCTCGCAAAATGGGGTGACGCTGGTGCAAGTATGCAAACCCGTCAAGTAATAGCTCAACTGTAACTGGCTCACATATTTTTATGAAGGAAATTAATTGCAATCCCCCTTTTGACTGTTTGGTCAACTCCAGGAAAAGTGCCTCTTGCGGGCCTAGCTCACGGGAAAACACTTTTGACATCATTGGTGTAACTCTACCCCTTCATAAAAACTCTTTGCAGTATAGAGAAAATATATCGTTTTTCGTAATCACCAAAGACATCCATCAAAATAACCATATTGCACAATGAAAATTATCGAGGTATTTTGAACCTTAATACCAATGGACATTCTGTACGCCGAAAATGGATAACTGTTATTAAGTGTATACAGCTTAGGTGAAAAACATTAGCAGGATTGTTCAGGCCAAAAACCAAGTTCACATGCACTTAATTTGTTGTGAACGTCTTGTGGATACACCATCAAAAACCAGGCTAACAAAGACTTCTGAAACTCTCTGCCAGGGGATATTTCTAAAAAAACTCTAACGAGGGTGCCACACAATCAGCGGACCAGCCGCTTACCGGGAGCAACCAAAAGGTGGCGATTCTGTTGACACAAACGAGCATTAATCGAACAACAATATAATTTATGTTATACAGGTTTAATGTCATTGCGGAAATTATAAACTCTCTATCCCTGAAGGATAAACCTTTCTTGATGTCAGCGGCATAACAATTATGCCAATCGCAACATGGGTACGGCAGAAGGTATAATATTATGGAAAACGTCATCTTTACTTTAAGGGAAAACCAATGAATGCAGAAATTAAAATCAAAAAAATACTAAGCATGCTCTACAAAGTTATTTCTGGACCCAAGGGATTTAATCGTGACTGGGAACAGCAGCAGGCTCTGTTCACCCCGCATGCAAAATTGATACGGACTTCTATCGATAAAGAAGGTAAACCCCAAACCACGATTATGAACATCCTGGATTACCCAAACAACTTTGACCAACTAATTGCTGGTAGGGCTTTTTATGAGATTGAAATGCACAATATTATTGAAATATTTGGGAATATTGCCCATGCATTTAGTACTTACGAAGCTTGGGGGGACAAAAATAAAACTCAATTTATCAAAAGGGGAATAAACAGCATCCAATTCCTCAATGACGGTACTTCCTGGAAAATTGTACATATGATCTGGGATGATGAACGCCCAGGATTAACCATGAGCTCCAAATACAATCCTACAGTGATGGCTTAGCGTTATTAACCCGGCGGACTTATTGTTCAGTGCAGCGTGGAATTATACTTCGTGAAATACTTTATTAAAAGTGTAATTTTAATGAACTATTAATCCGCCAGGTTTACACTCTATGCAATTTCACCGGATTGTTGGTAAATGCCTTCTGTGACTTTTCCAACAACTAATTTGGGCTCCGGGCCTTATTTTCTAATGACATCTCATCTACTCAACTACTTGCATTGCTTATCTCCACTTCCCGCTTCCCGCTTCCCGTCGTTGAGTAGCGACAGTCCTTCCAGCAACCAAACAGCCAAGCCTTGCACTAAGCTGCGCTTGCGCCGTAAACTGTACATTCATACAGATCAAGACTGAACAATGTCAAATAAAGAGCCAGCCAAAGTACCACTCTTGCACAAGGGGCGGGGCGCAACCAGTAATATTAGCGGTCGCTTTGAGGGCCTATCCTTTACCCGGGAGAGCGATGGCTGGCAAACCGAGCCCGACATACCCGAGCGGCTGACTACCTCTGCCATAGAGGAAAAATCAAAAACTATCACTGCAACCAATCAGTCACCGGACATTCCCTTCTCTCAGTCTATCAATCCCTATCGTGGATGCGAGCATGGCTGCGTCTACTGTTACGCACGCCCGGCCCACGCTTATATGGATCTTTCACCTGGTCTGGATTTTGAAACTAAGATTTTTTTCAAACCCAATGCTGCAGCTCTTTTAGAGCAAGCTTTACGCAAAAAGAATTATCACTGCAGTCCGATCGCACTGGGTACCAATACTGACCCCTACCAGCCATTGGAGCGGGAGAAAAGGATCACCCAGACCCTACTACAGGTAATGCAGGAGTTTCGTCAACCGGTAACCATTGTCACCAAAAGCCAGCTGGTTTTGCGGGATCTGCCCCTTCTCACCGAAATGGCACAGGATAACCTTGCGCAAATCGCGATCAGTGTCACAACGCTGGATAACACACTGAAACGAAAGCTGGAACCACGCACTGCCGGGCCATCCGCACGCCTGCGTACTATTGAGCAGTTGAGTAGTGCAGGTATCCCGACCGCAGTTCTTGCGGCACCGATGATACCGGCTTTAAATGACAGCGAACTGGAATCCATTCTCACTGCATCCCGAGAGTCAGGCGCTGAACGAGCCGCATATATCCTGCTACGCCTTCCCCATGAAGTGGCTCCACTCTTTCGTGAATGGCTGGAAGTTCACTACCCCGAAAAAGCCAAGCACGTTATGAGTTTGGTGCAACAGAGTCGCGGTGGGAAGGACTATCAAAGCGACTTTTCTCACCGGCGTACTGGAACCGGTGTATTCGCTCAGTTACTCCAACAGCGTTTTAAGGTTGCAGTAAAAAGGCTGGGACTGGATCACCGGCGCCTCTCACTAGACTGCAGTCAATTTATGCCTCCCCCCCTTCCCAATGAACAGCAAGATTTATTTTCTTAATAAAAGAGAATCATCAGGAAAAATTATGACGGAAGAACAGACAAACTACTGGTTTCTCTATCTTATTCGAACCGCCAGCGGGGCATTATATACGGGGATTACCAACAATATTGAAAGGCGTTTTGCCGAGCACTGCAGCAACAGCCGCAAAACTGCTAAATCCTTGCGCGGCAAGGGACCACTCAGTCTTGAGTATATGGTTGAGCTCCCCGACAAATCCTCGGCGTTAAAAATGGAATTTGAAATAAAAAAATGGCCCAAAAGCAAGAAAGAAAATCTTATATTGGGCTGCCAGCCTCTGCCAGAGGCCGACAGCCACTCACATAAAAATAAATTTATTTTATAGTGTTTATTTTGGGGTTAGCAGCCAGGCCTCCTCTCGGGCAGGAACTCGATTTTTGAATCCTCCTGTAATTTCTCTTGTAGTCAACATTTTCACGTCGTATTCAATATCATAATACTCATACAGTTGACGACTGCCCACAGAGAATGGAGGGCCCGGCATAAGCGATTGCTCATATTCGAAGGATATAAGAAGTTGTTGTGCTAACTGAGTAATATCGATTATATGCCGCACATATTGATAACGGATATCTTCCGGCAGAGCCACCAATGCAGCCCGGTCGTAAATAGCCCCCACATGGCCAAGTACATCTTTATTCAAATCAAATATATTTCCAACAAAAATATCAATATTCGAAGCTGAATAACAACTTAATTTACCGACCCTCTCCACCTTAGGAATGATATTCATTTCACTAAAAAGCTGATCTACTGCCTTTTCATTCAGCTCAATGCCCGCCACAGCGGCTTCCTGCTCTAGCAACCAGCCGATATCTCTTGTCTTACCACAGAGAGGCAGAAAAATCCGATCACCGGGGGATAGTGATAGCTTTGGAAAAAACTCAGTCAGGAGTGTATTGCCCGATATCTCATGAAAACCGATATCATCCCTCTGCCACTTATCGTGCCAAAATTCCTCTTTCATTATTGACCTCCTTCACCTGGGAAAGGGGAGTCGGTTCGAATTCCAGAAAAACTCCCCGGTTAAAAAATCAGACTTTAGCGGTCCGTAAGAAAAGTAATTTTCGGTAGTCTTTCAGGGATGCAAGGTTCGGTATTGAGGAAATTCAATGCCGATATCGGGCTCGTATGGTTCTGTAAAAGCCAAAGCAGTAACAAACACCATTGCAGCCGTCACCATTATACGTCTGAACATTGTGCAACACCTCTGTACAATATCACCTCTATCCCCTTACATGCCGATAACTTCTTTGACACCCACCAAAATATCTTTCTATCTCAGACGAGATAGCAACGATAAACTCATTTTTCTACACCGGGAGATCAGCAGGTTGCTACTTCTCTGCGTGGCCAAATTGAATTAACTAAACCCGCGAACACAGCCCCGACAGAGACAGCGGCAATTAATTGAAGATAGGCATCCAGGGTCGTATCCACTTGCGCAAGAAAAGCGATAATAATACCAATGGAATAGCTGGGAAGATTCCTAATTCCAGTCACCAATCCCATCGCCCAAACACTGATGATGGAAAATACCAAGGCGATTGGGACAATCAGGATGCTAGGATCTATCTGCCATTTGTAAGCTGCGGATTGAGCTCCCAGCCCCAGTCCCAGCCCTGTCACCACGCAGACAAGGTTATAACTGCCTGTGCGCCAACCGCTTCCTCTGGAGTGATAGGCTATAACTCCCAATATTGCTACCCAGGTAGGCATGCCACCCAAATAGCCCACTACAGCAGCGACAATCAGCACCGCAAATATTTGTGACCTAAGTAGCTGGGGGGATAAGCCGTCGCGCTTGGTTAACACGCTGAGCCACTTCATAATTTCCACTCCTTCGAATTCACCCTGATTAGAGGTAGGTTTCCTTGCCTAAAACACAGAATCCTTCGTAACTTAAGAAGGGCCTATCTGTGCCTGTCCCTTAACTAGTGGTAGTTTCATGCTTTTTCCAAGCTGGGCGGTAGCAAACTTCTTCCATATTCTTGCCCAATATTGCAAACCCCCTCAATCGTGGCGCCAAAAGGGCCACTGTTCACTCAATCGCGAACTCGATAGGATAGAAACTTGCTCAAGATAGTGAGCAATTACCTCTACGACTTATTCACAGGAAACCGACCAGTTCTGATGCCCAGCCAGCTCCAATAACAACTATTGGAGCACCGAGGCTCTGGAGCCGCATTCTATTAGATTTTTAGGTTATTTTTCTCACAGACTATTACAGCATCTACCAGGGAATTTCAGTGCCGTCATAGCAGTAAAAATGACCTGTTTTTGTGAGCTTTTCGGTCAATAGCAACCTTTTTAGCCCTTTGACGCTCTCTTCTGCAGAAATCAGCGCTCCAGGCCCCCCCATATCTGTTTTTACCCACCCCGGATGCATGGCAATCACACTAATCCCCCTTTCACTCAGATCAATGGATAAACTTTTAACAACCTGATTAACCGCTGTCTTTGAAGTGCGGTATATATAACCCCCGCCGGACCGGTTATCTGCAATGCTGCCAACCTTACTACTGATAAATGCGATTATTTTATACTCACTGGCAGCGACATTTTCGTAAAAGGTTTCTGCCAACATATACGGAGCAATAGTGTTGGACTCCAAGACACGGCGCCACTCCCCCCTGTCGACAGCCCCAAACCCCTTGCCTTTTGGCCCGTAATAAGCGGCATTATTCAGCAATATATCGATCGGCTCTCCCTTCAGGGCCCTACCCAGTGAAATCATCTGCTCATAATTAGTCACATCCAGGTGAAGCGGCTCTATTCTCGGAAACCTTTCTTGTAGTCCTTTAAGCTTGACGGCTTTGTCGGGCGCCCGACAACAGGCCAACACCCGCCACCCCGCTTTTGCAAACTGGGCACAGGCCTCAAGACCAATACCTCGATTACAGCCTGTTATCAGTATGGTGCCAGACATGTGAGCTCCTTAAATGGTATTCTTGCGGAAAGCGATCATAGCAACTGTATAGCAATGTATTACTCTCTCGGCGACCTCCTGTGGCTTTCTCTGTTTTTTGTGATTCTGTGGTATATCTGGGCCAGCATGGCCGCCAAGGAGCATGTGCGCCGCGCCGCTTCTGATCACTGCCGGCAGCTCGGGGTCCAACTGCTGGACGATACCGTACTGTTAGTTCGTACACGGATAAAACGGGATCGGAGGGGGCTTTTCAGCCTTCACCGCAGTTATGAGTTTGAGTTTACTTCAACAGGACAACATCGCTATTCAGGCACTGCAGTACTTCACGGAAATCGTATAGAGCAACTGCAGCTGTCTCCCCATCATGTGAGTTAGAGGTAGCACCCCATGAAACGCGGCTTATATCGCCACCACAAAGGAAACCTGTACGAAGTTCTGTATACCGCCAAACATAGTGAAACAGAGGAAGACTTGGTTGTATACCGGGCCCTCTATGGCGAGTATGGAGTCTGGGCACGGCCACAGAAGATGTTTGCTGAATTGGTATACAAAAATGGCGTAACATCCCCCCGCTTTGAGCTGATTCAACCATTCAACTTGAATTCAAACCAATAGCTTTAACAGGCTGTTGAAAAGGTATTTTTCGTCAGCCGCTCAACATTCAGGGCTAAATCGGCCTCATATAATGTGGCCGATTGTCGCGACGGAAGCGCGGAAATTCGATGTAAACTTAAATTGAAAATTCCGTAAAAGGCCTTTTTTCTTTAACCTGCCAAACATCCCCTTTCGGGGAGTAGCCCCTGGCAAAAACTGCCCCCCCTCACCAAATCTGTACTTGGCCACTCAAAACTCAAACCGCCCTACATTATTTCAGGGCTTCAGATTGAACAACAAAAATTCCAAGTTCGATGGCGCCTAATAGGTTATTTCCCCGGGGCCGAGATAGCTTACACATGCCACACAAATCCTCCAATTTCACCGTATTGAAAATACGACCCCCTTCAATCTTGGCGACAATCCAGCGTACTGCTAAGAAACAGTAAGAAGCTAGACTCTGTATGGGCGTGGGTAGAACGGTTCGCCATAGGTACCTGACACTAAAGCCCGGCGACCCCACTCAGGAATATAGTGGCGACTGGTGTCGACTTCTATTTTTTTTGAAAAGACACATAAGGCTGTCATTCGTAGTTCTCTATAATTAGCTTACTTTTTCGATCCAATTAAATGAATTAAACGCCGGATATTTGATTCGGGTCTCACCTGTAAAATTCAGTTTTCGGGGGAATTCCCTGAGCTTTCCCAGATTTCATTATTGCGACATAAATCGGTCAAGTCCGTGCAATAATCGATTTGTAACTTGTCGGCATGCGAGGCTTACCGATGAACCTAAAGAGTTTTGATGTGTCCGTTGTGCTGTATATGGCTGGACGGGCATCGCGCCCCGGATCGCGACGGCGCTACCTTTGGCTGTCCAAGTCCGGCGATGGCTGGGTTGCCGGCGTCCTATTTTTCACCTACGTCTGGCTGACCTCCGCCGTTCAGCTGTTATACCTTGCCGGTACTGCAGTTGCCTTGGAGCGATCTCTCTATTGGGGGATTAAAAACACAACACGCAGACTTCGCCCACCTCAAGTCATTCCGGGGATGCGCTCTGTCATTGTCGCCCATGACCGCTTTAGTCTCCCCTCTGGGCACACGTCATGTGCTTTTTTATTTATAACTGCAATGACTATACATGTGAGTCCCATCTGGAGTTTTGGTTATATATGGGCTACCTGCGTCGGTGCTGCCAGGGTTGGCCTTGGGGTTCACTTTCCATCTGATATTTGTGCCGGCGCCATATTGGGAACCAGTGTTGGCTTAATAATGAGTATTGCTTTTTTATGAAGATACTTTACGGTGTCCAGGCCACCGGTAACGGGCATATCTCACGCTCACGAGCGATAGCCAAGCAGCTACAAAAGTATCCAGAACTGGAAGTACAGTGGCTATTCTCAGGGCGTGCCAAAGAAAATCTATTTGACATGGAGCCCTTTGGAAATTTTTGGTGGCGAAAGGGAATGACTTTTGTACATAGCTACGGCCGCCTAAATAATTTTGCCACGCTCAGGAGGATTAATCTCGGTCAATTTATCAAGGATGTTAAAGACCTTCCCATTCAGGATTTTGATCTGGTAATCAGTGATTATGAACCGGTTACTGCCTGGGCGGCAAAGTTACAAAAGAAGCGGTGTATTGGCATTGGTCACCAATACGCATTTGAATACTCTATTCCGGTGCCGCGCTTTAAATGGGCATCCCATAAGGTTCTGCGATCATTTGCACCGACGAAGGAATGCATTGGCTTACACTGGCATCACTTTGGAAATCCCATTCTTCCTCCGATTGTGCCACCTCAGCCAGTACCAGATAGCAACTCGGGCAAGCACATTCTTGTTTATTTACCTTTTGAACACCCCATCCCCATGCTGAATGAGTTGGCCAAACTAGAATACAAATTCATCGTATATGGCGTGCCGCAACACCTGCCCACCGCTGAGAATATCCAAATAAAAGCACCATCAACCGATAGGTTCCAGCAGGACCTGGCAAACGCCAAAGCTGTTATCTGCAATAGCGGCTTTGAATTGCTGGCAGAGACTCTAGTATTGGGTAAGCCTATCCTCAGCAGACCCTTAGCCAATCAATTTGAACAAGAGGCCAACGCCAAGGCGCTAGAGCAATTGCAATTGGCGAAGGTCGTCAAACGGATAGACGCTACAACCGTCAGAGCCTGGCTGGAAAATTTGCCACAGGCATTGAAAATAGTCTGGCCCGATGTCGCGGCTGCCTTGGGAAAATGGATTGCTGCAGGCTGCACACAACCCTCCGCCGAACTCTCTGCCGAACTCTGGCGCAAAGTCGTGCCGAAACCTACCAGGGGGATATTGCCGGCATATCAAGTGGCTCCCGAGTAACCTGCAGGTCTAAATATCGCCAAGTCTATTCACACAATCAGTCATTGCCGAGTGCAACCTCCCCACGTTTACTTATACTCTTGAGCTGCGGCTTTATCGGTCCATTCAGTTTCGATATTCCGCATGCTAATACGATAAATTGCCCAAAAAGAATAACGTAAGAGGTAAGCATGGCTCACCAACTGCTCAGCGAGCGTGAAATTAACTTTTTATTGTACGAGTTTCTCGATACCGAGGCACTGATAAAGCGTCCTCGGTACAGTGATCATTCCCGCGAAATTTTCGATGCCACCCTGAATACAGCGCACACCATCGCAGAAAAATTTTTTGCCAACCACAATGCTAAGGGTGATGCCAATGAGCCGAGCTTTGATGGAAAAACTGTCAGCGTTATCGAAGAAACCAAAGCTTCCTGGAATGCTTTTGCCGAAGCAGGTTTTTTGGCTGCCCACTGCGACGCTGAAGAAGGTGGCCTACAGCTGCCAGAAGTCATTTTACGCACCGCTTTGGCTTATATGGCCGCTGCAAATATTGCCAGTGCCAGCTACCCTTTCCTGACCATCGGTGCTGCCAACTTAGTCCGCACTTTCGCCAGTGATTCACTTAAAGAAAAATTCCTTGCACAAATGCTGGATGGTCGCTCTGCCGGGACTATGGCGCTAACTGAACCGGACCAAGGGTCTGCACTTTCAGATATTCGCACCAGTGCAACCCCCACAGAAGATGGCACATACCGAATTCATGGACAGAAAATGTATATTTCCGGTGGGGATCAAAACCTCACTGATAATATCGTGCATTTGGTCCTGGCAAAAATAAAAGGCGCTCCCGCAGGAGTGAGGGGAATTTCACTTTTTCTGGTTCCCAAATATTTAGTTGACGAAAGCGGTCGGCCCGCTGAACGTAATGATGTGAAGCTCGCGGGTCTGTTACATAAAATGGGCTACCGCAATACCACCTCAACCGTGTTGAACTTTGGCGAAGAGGAGGGAGCTATCGGCTACCTAATCGGTGAACCCCACTGCGGTCTGAAATACATGTTTCAAATGATGAATGAGGCTCGTATCAGCGTAGGCGCTGGAGCCTCAGTACTCGGCTACCAGGGTTACACCTACTCTCTCGACTACGCCAAAGGCCGCCCCCAGGGACGTTTACCGTCCAACCGCGACCCCGAGTCCAAGCAAGTGCCCATCGTTCAGCATGCCGACGTACGCCGAATGCTGCTAATACAAAAAGCCTATGCCGAAGGCGGGCTCTGTCTCAGCATCTTTGCTACCTCCCTTTATGAAGACGAACAAACCGCTGCCACTAAAGAGCAGCGCCACCATGCTGCCACTCTGCTCGATTTATTGACCCCAGTAGTAAAATCCTGGCCGTCAAAATACTGTTTGAAAGCCAATGAATTGGCGATCCAAGTACTCGGTGGCTCCGGCTACATTCGCGAATACCCGGTAGAACAGATGTATCGAGATAACCGGCTAAATGCAATTCACGAAGGCACTGAAGGTATTCACGCCCTGGATTTACTCGGCAGAAAAGTACCAGCCAAGAATCTGGCGGGCTACCAGCTTTTGCAAGCGGAGATCCGCAATACCGTCATGCAGGCGAGGGACAAACCGAAGCTTGAATCCATGGCCAAAGCCTTGGAAAAAGCCTTGGAAAAACTCGATGAAACCAGCTTCGCTCTATTCAATCAGCTACAAGAGGATGTAGATCGAGGCCTGGGCAATGCCACTTTGTATCTCGATCTATTTGGCTGCATTGTGGTGGCCTGGATGTGGCTCAAGCAGGCAATCATTGCTGAAAAGGCGCTGGAGACAGTGCCTGACGGGGACGCACAGGATTACTATCAGGGTAAGTTACATACCGCTAAGTATTATTTTGAGTGGGAGTTGCCAAAAACTGATACTGCTATTGCTCTACTTAAAAGTGGCAACCCTATCCCGTTCGATATGCAGGAAAATTGGTTCTGACTAGGCGGGCCTCAGGCTACGACGGAGATTACAGCTGTACCGTAATTTCCGTTCCTCCCTCGGATAGGGACTGGGCACTAATCCGCCCCTCATAGTTCTCGACAATATCGACGACCACTGCGAGGCCAATTCCCTGTCCTGACTGCTGCTCATCAGCACGCACACCGCGCTGGGTAACCGCTTTCCACTTCTCTTTATCGAGGCCGGGACCATTATCGGTAAGCCGAATTGACAGCTTGCGACCATCGGCAATATTTTCAATCGCAATCCCTATTTGTCCTGCGCCGTACTTATAGCCATTATCCAACAGGTTACCCAGTACCTCCATCAAATCACCCTCATCACCATAAAACAGCGTATCTTCACTACAAGCACTTTGTACTTCACTGGGTTTACTGCGATACACCTTCTCAAGAGCATCGAGTATTTTATGTAACAGCGGCGCTACCGGCGTACCGCGGAGAATAGATTTTGGCGAGCTGGTTACTGCGCGCTGCAACTGGTAGCTAATAATGCTATCCATACGTTGCACCTGGTCAGTCAGAGTGCGGCAGGCAGTATTCGAATCCCCACTAAATTTGAGCCCTTTCAGCACGGCCAAGGGCGTTTTCAAACTATGGGCCAAGTCTGCAAGGGTATGTCGGGTCTTTTCCCGTTGCCGGCGCTCATTTTCAATCAGCAGATTCAGATTGTCGGTCAGTGGGCGCAACTCCCGGGGAAAATTTCCTTCAAGTCGGTCTGCACCACCGCGTTGCATATCCTGAAGCGCATTCGCCAGAGCGTTCAGCGGAGCAAAACCCCAGCGCAAGACCAACCACTGGGCAAGAATTAACAGCAGCGCACCCAGCCCCAGCCAGTGCCACATGGTTGAACGAAATTGACCGACTTGAGCCTGCAGCGGGGCTGCATCTTCAAGAACGGCAAAGGTAAACGGGTTTTCATTTTCCAATCCCCAGGCAACCCCCTGGCGAAAGCTGCTGTAATGGCTCTCCTCACCCGGGACCGATACTTGGGTATAAGACTGCTGCCCCTGAAGCAGGGGGTAAAACTTCAGCTGCGGCATCGCCAGTGCAGACTCAGAGCGCCAAATCACCCGGCCATCACTGTCGATAACGGCGCCCACCAGACCGGTATCCGGCTGGTTAAAGCGCTGTTCAGGCAACTCCGGTGGCAGAATCAGTGAGTTGCCCTCCGGCTCTGCTACCGCCAGTAAGGTGTATATATAGAGCTGCAATTCCCGCTGCTTAGCTTCATCGAGTGAAGTTCTATATGCGTGCTCCAATACACCGGAGATCAGCAAGACGAAACCTACCAGCACCAGGCTCGTCACCAGTGCCAGGCGGCCTTTTAGAGAGTTAAACAGGTAGGAAATTACAGACAACCCGATTGACTTCACTGCGGTATCACAAAACGGTACCCGCGCCCACGCAGGGTTTCTATCGGCTTGAGATTGGCCGCAGTATCAATCTTTTTACGCAGACGCCCAATGAACACTTCGATCACATTACTGTCCCGATCGCAGTCCTGTTCATAGATATGTTCAGTCAGCGTCGTCTTTGACACTACCTCATCAGGATGCAACATCAAATACTCAAGTACCTTATATTCAAACGAGGTCAAATCTAGCTCTATTTCATCCACAGTCACCCTTTGCGCACTGGTATCCAGGGCGATAGGTCCAGCCTTGATGGTGGGTGAAGAGAACCCAGCCGAGCGCCGTACCAGGGCATTCAGGCGGGCGAGTAGTTCTTCGGTATGAAAGGGTTTGACTAGATAATCATCACCCCCGGCTTCCAAACCGGATACTCTCTCCTGCCAGTGCCCACGGGCCGTCAGGATCAGGATGGGAAAGTGCTTATCCTCGCGGCGCAGTGTTTCGATAACCTGAATACCATCTATCTTGGGCAAGCCCAGATCCATCACTGCAATATCGTAAGGGTATTCACGCCCCAGATAGAGGGCTTCCTCGCCATCTGGCGCTTCATCAACCGTGTATCCAGCGGCACGCAGGGACTCTGCCAGCTGCTGCCGTAGTAATGCTTCATCTTCGACTAATAGTGCGCGCATAGTACTTACCTTATTCTGCTCGCAGGTGCTTGGCTAACGGGAGATACGGCCACTCTGCTTATCTACAAAAACCACATAAACCTGGCTTTTAGCCGACAACCCCTTCACTCGGTAAACTGTCCTTCCCTGCCGGTTGGTCTCAGATATCGATAGGATCTTGCCACCAAAACGCTTCTTTACCAATGAAGCGGCCCGGTCCCTGGATATCTCTCCACCTTGGACACGGAGAAATTGAGGATGAAAACTCTCTCGCTCGTAGGTGGCGTAACCGTTTAGGGAGGCGGTGCAAAGCGCTGGCAAAAATACGGTGACAAAAGCAAAAAGACCTAAAAAAGCACGGCTAGGTTTCACGGTGCGGCTCCTGTGGATATCCAATTTTCCACTCTCCTATAATCTTCCGGCCGCCCTCAGCCCAGCTCAAAGAGCCGGCGAGACTGCGACACGAACCCGGATTCTATCGCCCGGATGGTGGTCAGTGCGAGTCAAATAAACCTGACCATTATACCGATAGCGCACATCGTATCCGACTAATTCCCTTCGCGAAGAGTATTCGTCCACCACCCGGCAGCGGGACTCGGTAGTGTAATAAACCGGAGCACTGGCCCGGCCAATTTGATTACCCACCAATGCGCCGACCAGTGCGCCCGCTACTGTCGCGCCACCCCGGTTGTGGCTGCGGTGATAGTGGTGCCGCCCGCGATGACCGCGATGACCGCGATGACCGCGATGACCGCGACCGCCCAGATTGTTGCCAATGGCCGCCCCGATCAGGCCACCTACCACGGTACTTGCCGGAGAAACCGGCTCACGATACGCGACTTGCTCATCCCGGCACTGGGTCGTTGGAGTGGTAACCTGAATATCGGTATAGATGGGGGTCACTTCAGTGACCGGTGCGTAGTCATAGGCATCTCCGGCATAGGAGTTCACATAACCCCGAGGTCCTGCACTCGCTGTAGTACTCAGACCCACCAGTGCTGCTACTGCCACACCCGCGATAAGCTGTTTATATAATTGCACGATCAATCTCCCGCTAGTCATCTACGGGAAGCAGAATAATCAAAAGGATCTGAATAGACACTGAACTAAACCAAAGGTACCTAAAGACGTCAACCTTTACGCCGCCTTTTACCCTCGAGATGTCGGTCACCTCGGGCCTTCGCCTCTCTAGCGCGGTCTTTTCTGGGCCTGCCGCCCTTTGATTCGCGCCAGCGCTCGCGCACCCGCTCGCGCTGCTCGGGAGACATCTCCCGGAACTTCTTGCGCGCCTCGCGGATACGTTGGCGTTTCTCCTGCGGCAACTTGCGATACTGCCGGTAAGATTCACGCAGCTGTTGACGGCGCTCCTGCGGCAGTGACTGCCACTTCTCAAACTGTTGGCGCGCACTCCTGCGCTGTTCGGGGTCCATCGAGTTCCAGCGGCGTGCACCGCTCACTAATTTGTCCCTTTGGCTTTCAGACAACTGGGGCCAGCGCTGCTCCATCCCCTTCAACAAGTGGCGGTCGCTCTCACGGAGGCTTTCCCACTCCAATGACCAAGCAGTATTGCCCCACAACAACAAGGCCAGTATTGCCAAGTGCTTGCTCCGCTCAAGCAGGAACCTAATCATGCCCCTCCTCCAGCCAGGTATCTCCAACCTCCGCCTTCCTCAACGATTGACTCGGCCCCTGGGCAAGTTCGGCGTCTTCGGGCATCACAATATCACCCTGCTCATCGGCCCACTCCTCGACAAACAGCAAAAAGTCCTCAGCCAAAGGTTCACTCTCTTCTGCGTGGGATATCCTGCTAACTGCCAGTAAAGCCATGATCACAATGGATAACACACTACTAGGAGTGCTCATCCAATTCCTCCGCCAGCCACTGGTAAAACTCCATGTTTTCAATCATCTCGATATCCACGTCTTCATCCAGAAGCCAATCGCTCGTTGCCAGTACTTCCGCATTGTCATCAGTACTTAATACAGGCCATATCAGGGCCACAAATAGCGCTGCTGTGCAGGCCCCCACAGCAATAAAACCCGGCCAGTATTGCACTGCCCTACTCTGCTCCTGCACACCGGTACGGATTCTGCGCAACCTTGCTTGCGTCTCAGTGTCGATGGTATTTTCCCGGCGCACCACTGCCTCACCAGCTACTTTAAGCAGCTGGTAATCGTCAATTGGGAAACCCTCACCTGAATTTTTCATTCCATCGCCTCCAGATGAACACGCAAACTGCGCAGAGCTCGGGATAGATGTGTCTTTACACTACCTTGACTGCAAGCCATGGTCTGCGCTGTCTCACTAACATCAAAGCCCTCCACACAACGTAACAAAAAAGCCTGTTGCTGGCGCGGGGGCAATTTTCCAATGGCACAATCAATAGCATCTATTGTGCGTTCTCCCACCAAGACACTATCCGGGCTGCGACCGTTCGGATCGGGGAACTCACACAGGTCCCACTCATCCCCCGCCCCACTCACAGGGAGTTTTTCCTTGAGCAGTTGCCAGCGTGATAGGTTTTTCCTGCGTCGGTGCCAATCGGTAATGCGGTTATTAAGAATGGTAAAAAATAGTGGTCGCCACTCCTGGCTATTCCGGCCACTATAATTTTTAACCAGCGCCAGCATAGCGTCTTGCACTATATCCAGCGCATCGTCACGGTTACCTACAGCGAACTTGGCCATAGTAAATGCCCGCTTTTCCACCGAAGCGAGAAATTGATCCATCACTGCCGATTGAAGTCCTTTTGCGAGGATGCAATCCTTCTACGGCAATTAGTTCGCCGCAACCCAATAAATAAAGCCAACTACAGCCTGTGGTGGTTAATCGTTATCGCGGTTGTGCGATTTATGGTGGCGCTCTTTCCGCCGCTCACTGCGTTCATTTCTCCGATCGTATTTATTATCCACCCGTTCGCCCTTCTTATCGAGTTTCTCATTGATTCGTTCACCTTTCTGGTCAAGGCGGCTGTCAATTCGATCGCCCTTGCGGTCGAGGCGCTCAGCCAATTTATCATTACCATTGGCCGCAGCCTGCTCGGATCTTTGATCAAGGCGCTCATTAATACGATCACCTTTATTGTCGAGTCGCTCCTCAATTTTATCGCCCTTTCGATCCAAACGCTCTTCGAGGTGATCGCCGTGATCATGCCCCGCTTCCACCTCACTATCAGTTTCAGCCTGAAGAGAAAGTGGGTAAATCAAGCTTACAGTCAACACTGACAGCCCTATCAGCTTATTCATAAATTGCTCCAGTTCCGTGAACAAAACCCCAAGGGGGAAATACCACTGACTAAAACGCCGGTTTGCCGAGTTGGTTGACAGGTCCCACTTTAAAACTGGAACCTATGTAGCATTTGAGAAGAGGTTGAGGCACAAGCCGTCTACCTCCCATTAGCCTTCAACAATTTCTGGGCCCGGTACTTCTTCGCCGAGCCATCGCTGCGTTAGCGTGCCCGCAGTCATGGCTCCATTGACGTTCAAAGCTGTCCGCGCCATATCGATCAAAGGCTCAACGGAAATCAACAGCGCCGCAATAGTAACGGGCAGCCCCATCGCCGGTAAAACCACCAGCGCGGCAAAGGTTGCACCACCGCCGACGCCGGCAATACCAAAAGAGCTGATCATCACCACCGCAATTAAAGTGCCCAGCCAAATTGGATCCCAGACATCAATCCCCATTGGCACCGCCACCATAGTCGCCAACATTGCCGGATAAATGCCTGCGCAACCATTTTGACCAATGGTGGCGCCAAAGGATGCAGAAAAATTAGCGATAGCCGGGGATGTACGCAACTGATCTACTTGAGTTTCCACATTCAGCGGTATGGTGGCGGCACTGGAGCGCGAACTAAAAGCGAAGACCAGCACAGGCCAAACCTTGTTGAAATAATGCAAGGGATTAACACCGTTCAACAGTAACAGCAACCCATGTACCACAAACATCAGTCCGATCGCAGTAAAAGAGGCCAGTACAAAACCCAGTAAATTGACGATATCGACCAAACTGGATTTTGCAATCAGGCTGGTCACCAAGGCCATCACACCATAGGGTGTAAAGGCCATTACCAGGCGCACCAACTTCATAATCCACACCTGCGCCACATGCACAAAACGCTCGATCGCTGCACCTTCCTGCGGGAACTCACGGCGCACCGCCAGTGCCGCCAGCCCCAGCAGTACAGCAAAAATCACCACGGCAATAACTGAGGTCGAGCGCGCGCCGGTCAAATCTAGAAAAATATTTCTCGGCACAAAAGTAGTGATAATTTCTGGAATTGAGAGGTCAGTCACACGATCGATACGCTGGTACAGTACCTCTGCTCTTGCCGCCTCCCGCGACCCCTCCACAAGCCCCGCGGCGGACAGGCCAAACAGCTCTGCCATAGCGACACCGATCAAGGCTGCGATTGCTGTGGTGCAAAGAAGTACCCCCAATACAGATCCGCTAATTTTACCCAGGGCCTGGGTGTGGCTTACTTTTACCACGGCGACCAGAATTGAGGTCAGCACCAGAGGCATCACGAGCAGATACAAAAGATTGACATAACTCGTTCCGATCATTTGCACCCAGGGGATTACTTCGGCAGGCATAGTTCCCCAGCCTTTGGACAGCTGTAGGATACCCCCAAAAATCGCCCCCAGAATTAAACCGGCAAGCACGGCCGGAGCAAGAGAATCGCGGTCTCTCTGCCAACGATAAAGCCCATATAGCAAAACAATAAACAAAAGCAGCAATACAAACGAACTGATATGCATAAGATCTGAATCCCACCCCGGAGCAAAACGGAAAGTGACGGAATGCTATCAGCGATCCGCCATGGCCCTATAGTCGCGTTAGTTATAGTTTTATATAGCTAGGCTAGTGGCAGTCCCTATAAGTCGAGCGCCGATAGAAAATCTTCCGAGTCCTGAGGACCTACCAGGGTTTTCCTCCACTGGCCATCGGCACCGATAATAAAAGTGGACGGCAGCACTTCGGGCTTGGGCTGCCCCCAACGTCCCAGGGGCTCTGAAGCGAGGACGGGGAACTCGATACCCAGTTTTTCCGCCTGCACCTGGATTTCAGCAGCTGACAGAGCATCGAAGTTCACCCCAATCACCACGATATTTTCATTGCGCTGGTTGAGCTGGTTGAGCACCGGCACCTCCTCTCGACAGGGCTTGCACCACTCAGCCCAATAATTGACCAACAATATTTTGCCGGACGTATTTACCGGCTCGCCCTCCAGGCTGCTCAAAAACTGAGGACCTTTATCGCAGGCACTTATTACGCATACCAACAAAAGAAAGACCGCCGCTGGAATCTTCACGCCTTTCTTTTTGATTTTCTCCAGCAGTTTCATTCTTATCTTCACTGACTTCATCCTTCTCACTCCCATCATGACCCAACCCCAGAGGCCCGCCGTCATTGTCATTTTGTCGCGCTGCCTGGAAGAGTTCACCAACCGTAATACCCAGTTGCTCCCTGGCACTCTCCCTTGCACTGGTAAAACGCTGCTCCACTTCGGTGTACCAAGGCAGTCCTTCAAGGTCTATCGGTATACCACTGGGCATCCACTCAGCACTTAGCCAAGCGGCCATTTCAACCAGAGGTATGGTGTTCAAATCTCTCAGCAATACATACTCATTACGGTCTGTTTGGGTAATAACGCGGTGCTTCTGAAGGATTTTTCGCAACCTCCTCCACTGAGCAAACTTGATACCTATCAGCGAGATATCCCGCTCCCGCAACGACCTGCCCAAGCTACATTTCTTATACATATGCCAGAGAACAATCAGCACAGCCACCAGGTCTGAATGCTCCCGCTCTTGAGTAGCAGCCTGATAAACCGACAGAGTCCGAACCAGAACACAGCCCGCGAGTACCAGTATCCACATTAAATAAATCCAAAGTAGAAATAACGGCACAACCGCAAACGCACCGTAGATAGCTTGGACAGAGCTGCGCGCAACCAATAAACCAAACAGGTACTTCATGACCTCGAACGCGATCGAGATAATAATCCCCCCTTCTATCCCGTGACGGAGTGGCACGTAACAGTTGGGCACGGCAATAAACAACAGCGTAAAGACAATGGTACTGAAAATAAACGGCAGGACTCTGAGGAACACTGACGTCACTTCAAAAGAGTCCGCGCCCCCCAGGAATAGCTTTTGCGAAAAAACATAAGTACTGGTGGCAAGCCCCGCCCCCAATAAAATGGGACCGAGACTCAAGATAGCCCAATACAAAAGGAAGCTGGACACTCCACTGCGCCCTCGTGACACGTCCCAAATGGAGTTAAAGGTCCCCTCAATACCCCGCAGGGTCAAGCCGGAGGTAATGATCAGCATGGCGATACCAACACCGGTCAAGCGCTGTGCCTGTTCGGAAAAACTGCTGATATATTTCTGCACCTCACGCCCGCTTTGGGGTAAAAAATGGGAAAATAACTGGTCCTGAAACTTGCTTTGCAACCCAGCGAAATCGGGAAACAGTGACAACATGGCATAACTGACTGTCACCAGGGGAACTATGCCAAACAGCGTCAGATAAGTGAGCGCAGCGGCGCGCTGTCTGCAATCCTTCTCATTGAACAGTTTCCACAAGGACGTCGCAAAGCGCAGCCAGTGGTTCACCCAATCCTTCATGGTGCTTCCCATTGTGATCTCTCTGTGTGTGCAAAATCTCCCCAGGCTGCGATATTACCGCCCGAAACAACTTAGAATTTCGCAACATTCTTCGGTTAGAATACGCCAAACAGTAACAGGATGCCGCCACAATGTGGACGATTTACCACAACCCACGCTGCTCAAAATCCCGCCAAACCCTGCAGCTACTGCAGGAAAACGGTATCGAACCGGAAGTGGTTCTCTATTTGGAAAAACACCCTTCCGCAAATGAAATCCAGCAACTGCTGTGTAAACTTGGCATCGATGCGCGGCAGCTATTGCGTACTGGCGAAGAACCCTACAAACAGTTACACCTGAAAGATAGGGACTTACTGGCAGCACAACTGATTGATGCGATGGTTCAATATCCGATTTTGATCCAACGCCCAATCGTAGTAAAAGGCGACAAAGCAGTGATTGGCCGCCCACCTGAAAACGCACTGGAGCTGATTTGATGGATCGGGACAGCGAAGGATATGTCCTCATCCTCTATTACAGCCGCAGTGGCTCCACCGCACGTATGGCTGCGGAATTGGCCCGTGGCGTAGAGGCCGCTGGAATCAGCGCTCGCCTGCGCACTGTGCCCGGCGTATCACCGGATACCGAAGCGAATCTACCGCCCGTCCCCTCAGAGGGCGCGCCCTATTGTACGATTGAAGACCTGCGCAACTGCTCCGGCCTGCTACTCGGCAGTCCCACACGCTTTGGCAATATGGCCTCCCCCCTGCGCTATTTTCTCGACCAAACCAGCGATCTGTGGCTCGATGGCAGCCTCACCGGTAAACCCGCAGCGGTGTTTACTGCCAGTGGTAGTCTGCACGGTGGCCAGGAAACTACGCTGGTTTCGATGATGCTGCCACTATTGCACCACGGCATGTTGATCGCCGGTATTCCCTACTCTGAAGCGGCCTTGATGCGCACCCGTAGCGGTGGCACCCCCTACGGCGCCTCCCATTGGGCTGGCGACCACACCGTTGCGCTCACTGACGATGAAATTTCCCTGTGCCGTGCACTGGGAAAGCGGATCGGCAAACTGGCCCAAACCCTGGCAAAAACGCAAACTTCCGCCAACTAGAGGACAAAGTGTGAACGACTCTGTACAGCGCAAACTAAAAATTGCGCTGAATATTAACTGGTTTTGTTATATCGGCCTGCTGCTGCTTTTTGCAGCAAGGAACCTCTTCCTGGAAGGGGGCTCAATTCCATTTTGGCTACTGCAAACCGTTCCCCTGCTACTGGTATTGCCAGGCTTGATTGAGCAGCGTTACCGCAGCTACCTCTGGCTCTGTTTTATCCTTTTACTGTATATCACCGCCAGTATTGTCGATGTAATGTTACCTACACACGGTTGGCAGGATGGCGTTCTGATGGTCCTAAGCCTTATCCTATTCTTTTCTGCAATGATGAGCAGCCGATGGCATCGTATGCAGTAACCCCCACGGTGTCCGCACCACTAATGATTTCGCGACAGGTGCGCGGACTTTGCTTAACCCTCAGCGCACTAAGGAGTTTTGAGGTTTGACTGATTCACTCGATGAGAAAGGATTTTTTCGCAGCTTTTTTGGCGTCATTGGCGGCTCCATCACCTGGCTGAGGCGAGTATTTACCAATCTGATATTCCTCTTACTGCTGGTGTTCCTGGGTATCGCCATCTTTGGCAAGGACGAGCAGTTGGTCGTTCCCCAGGGAGCCGCTCTGCGCGTCGCACCCAGTGGATTCCTGGTGGATGAGCTCAGTCAGCCCAGCGGCCTGCCGATTTTCTTCGGCGGAACTCAAGGGCCAATGGAAATGCGGGTAAAAGATCTGGTTGATGCCATCGACAATGCGGCAAAAGACAAGCGCATTTCCGCACTGGTACTGGAGCTCGACAATATGGTCGGCGGGAGCCTCAGTAAGCTGGATGAAGTTGGCGCAGCTCTGCAACGTTTTAAGGCTGCGGACAAACCGATCTACGCCGTGGGTGACAACTACACCCAAGCCCAGTATTTTCTCGCCAGCCACGCCGACAAGGTATATCTGAACCCCATGGGTTCGGTGATGCTCACAGGCTTTGGCGTCTACCGTAACTACTACAAGAGCGCGCTAAAAAAACTCAAAGTCAATTTCCATGTATTCCGCGTGGGAGATTACAAGGATTTTATCGAGCCCTACACCCGCGATGATATGTCTCCCGCCTCCCGCGAAAATAATCAGCGCTGGCTGCACGAGCTTTGGAGTGAATACACCGAACAAGTGACCGGTTTGCGCAATTTGCCCACCGACAGTATCGACCTGTTTATCAACGAGTTACCGGAGAAACTGCAACAGCACGAAGGTGACTGGGCGCGGACTGCGCTCTCAAATAAATTGGTAGACCAGCTCGCCAGTCGCAACCTAGCGCTCAAAGAGTTACGCAAGGCCATTGGCGAAGACGAGAACGATGAACGCAACTACAAAGCCATCGATGCCCTTGCCTATCTGCGCAGCCACAATCTCAGCGAAGTGGCGGCAAAAAAAGAACCTAACAAAGTTGCCCTAATCACCGCCAGCGGCGCTATCGTCGATGGCCAGGCTCCCGCCGGTAAAATTGGCAGTGAAAGCCTGAGTAAACTGATTGCCCAGGCCCGCGATAAAGAGGTGGATGCCCTGGTACTGCGTATCGACAGCGGTGGCGGCTCCGCCTTTGCCTCTGAGACCATTCGACAGGAACTGCTCGCCACCCGCGAAGCCGACATCCCCGTGGTGATTTCCATGGGCAGTATCGCTGCATCCGGTGGTTACTGGATTGCCACCGGTGGCGATCGCATCTGGGCATCTCCGGCGACCCTAACCGGATCGATTGGTGTATTCGGTGCCTTCCCTACCTTTGAGGATTCCCTAGAAGCCCTGGGAATTTATACCGATGGTGTTGGTACTACCGACCTCTCCGGTAGCATGCGTCTGGATCGCGCCCTGCCCGAAGCAGCCGCCAGTATTCTGCAGCAAGGGGTGGACAACACTTACGCCAGATTCCTCAGAATCGTCGCCGAAGCCCGCGGAAGTACACCGAAAGAAGTCCATAAAATTGCCCAGGGTCAGGTTTGGACCGGCCGCGCGGCTAAAAACCTGGGGTTGGTCGATGATCTGGGTAACCTTAGCGATGCCATAGCTGATGCCGCACAACTTGCTGAGATTGAGGAGTACGATGTAATTGAGATCCGGCGAGAACTGACCACCGGTGAGCGCTTCCTGCGAGCCTTGAGTGATAATGTGGATGCGCGTATCGCCGCCAGCCTCGAAGTAAACTTGCCGCTAGGCGCCTGGTTAAACAGCGTACAGCCCGTGTTGGCGCCCCTCACCGAATTACAGAGCTACCGCGACCCACGAGGACTCTACGTACGGTGCCTGCCCTGCCTCGCCCCCTAACACAGTGGTCCCCGCGCTGGTTTAATACCGGCGCGGGCGTCCATAGAGCCCGCGCAACTCATCTTTGGCCGCTTGCAGGATTCTGCGCCTCCGGGCGGGCAAATGCTGTCCGGCACGATTGATGTAAAAAGTTAGCATCGACATAGCAGAGCAAAAAGCGTCTGAGTTGCGCTGCTTGCTGGCATCGGCTGCAGCTTTCAAGGATCGCGCTATGGCTTTCGGCTCATCCTGGTTGAACACCCCGGCCCTAAGAGTGAGCGCATGACTCTTCTGCCTGACGCTTTGCGACCCGTTGCTACTTTTCGCGGCATTCAAATCTCACCTCCACCACACCACTACCCTGGAAAAATATAAGGTGGCTCAGGGGAAGTTGGTCACTGGCAGCTACCCGTTATTGCGCTTCACTATCAGAGATCCTGACTCGCCGCAGTGCTCCGCTAAAGGCAACCAGGGCAAATGCCAACAAACTCAAGATCCCCGCCCAGAGCAGAGTTGTCAGAGGCGCTGCAACCTGGCTCAAAACCCCTGCAGCCAATGCGCCCAGAGCTGCAGAGCCGAACAGGGCAAACTGGTAAATGGAAATAATACGGCTGCGATAATCTGCCGGTGCCAACAATTGGACGATACCCCGCCCCAAACCCGCAGAGGCAGCCGCGACAGCGCCCCAACAAAGGCAGAGCAGTATCAGGCCCAGCTGGGTCGGCCCCAGGCTAATAGCGATCAGCAGCGCCGCACTGTAGAGCAGGCACATCAGGATACCCCGACCCGGTTCCTGGCCCTGGCCGCGCCGCAACATGGTCACCGTAGCAATTACCGTACCCGCCACAAACGCCAATTGCAGGGTCGCGTAATAACCGGCACCGCGGCCATAGTCCTCAGCCAACAGCGGTAAAACCACCAGAAAAACGCCGATATGTACAAACCCGTTAAAAGCCATCAACGCTGTCAGCTCCCGCAGTACCGGATGTTTCCACACTTGGCTAAGCCCATCCAGAATCAGGGTATGGGGCAACTTCTCAAGTTCCTGCTGGCGCGGTCCGGATTGGCGCAGGGATAAAAGGAGTATCGACGCAGCGAGCAAAACACCCACCTGTACCCCCAATAGGTGTTGCAGGCCCCACTGATCAAAGCGGCTCGCCAGCAGCATCCCCACTGCCTGGCCGCCGTACTGTGCCAGCATCATCCAGGTCACCGTTTTTTGCACACCGCGCTCAGAAGCCTGCCCCCGACGATTGCGAGCGCTGCGCTGTACCAAATTGTCTCGAGCGGGCTGAAGAAAAGCACTGCACACCCCCAGACAAATGCCATAGAGCATAAGAATCGGCAGCGTTAGCACTTGAAAGGTGAAATACATCAACAACGCGCTATGGCAAAGCGCAAGGCCAAAGCAGGCCATACTGGATACCCGTGCCGGGTCACGCCGGTCCGCCAGAGCCCCGCCAAATAACAGGAATACTAGGTTTGGCAGTAGCACCGAGGCTTGTATCCAGCCCAGCTGCAAAGCGGGCAAGTCCACAATCGTCAGTGCTATCCAGGGCAGTAAAATTACCTGCAGGCCGGTGGCCAAAGAAGTCCCGCTGTAGCCCAACAAGAATCTCTGTAACCGGGTCGGTATTCTAATAACGAAGTAACTCAATGATTAAAGACCTACCAACTCGCGACTATCCGTCGCTGTGCGCCGTAGCCAAAAATGCCAGCGCAATAACTTGCGCAGTGTTTTCTGCGCACTGCTATCACCACCATAGGCAGCCTGTTCAAAAGCGGCGGTGACCGCATTGGCATAATCGGCCAGCTGTGGCTTTTCCGAAGCAATACGTCGAGCGTAATCCTGTGGTGCTTCACCGGGGCGCCGCCTCACTCCAACGCGGGCCATGCGTTGGCAAAAACGCTGGTACAGCCTTTCAGCAGGAGGCAGTTTGCGACCATTGGCAGAGCGGGCAATCCACAAGCCAATGCCAAGCAAAATTATCAGTGTTGGTACAGCAAACAAAAGCGCCATTCGCAACGGGGAAACTTCACCGAGAAGTCGCCGCAAATAATTTTGCTGGCGGTCTGCATCAAAGCTCACTACCGTCTGGTACCAACGGTAGTTAATCATATCCCACTTCAACCTCAACTTGCTGAGGACACCGATACGGTGCAGTGGAAAAAAGGATTCCTGCAGAAACTCTTCCCCGGCGGCGCTTTCCAAACCATTGCGCACCCGCTCAGGCGCCACAGCGGCGGTGGGGTCCACCCGTTGCCAACCACGACCATCGAACCAGATTTCCGCCCAGGCATGGGCATCGTATTCGCGAACCAGAAGATACTCCTCTCCACTGACCCACTCCCCCCCCTGATAACCGGCCACTACCCTCGCCGGTATACCGGCAGCGCGCATAGCAAAGACATAACTGCCGGCAAAATGTTCACAAAAACCTTGCTGGCTAGCGAACAGGAACTCATCGACACTGTCCGCACCGAGTGCCGGTGGCTTTAAGGTATAGGTAAAAGCACTGTTGAAGTGTGCCAGCAACTGGGTAGAAACAGATTCAGCACTGAGCCCCTGATTGCGCAGGGATGCCATCCACTCGCGGGTGCGGTTATTGCCAAAACTTGGCAGTTGCAAGTTCAGACGCCGCTCCGCGTTACTCAGGGATACAGGAGCCTGCAGGGTTTCGCGAGGCCAGGAACGCACTTCATAGGCAAACCGGCTGTACACTGGTGTACGCTTCACCAAGCGATCATCCGCAGTCTCTCCCACGCCCTGAGTTTCCGAAGCCGGTTGCGCCAGGGCAAACAGCCAGGGACTGCGACTTGCCTCCTGAATCACCTGATAACGGTAGCGTGGCCCCATCTGCGGCAGAAGGCGCTCACCAGTTTTCCAGTACACGCGGCCCCCATTGTGAGGATCCACCCCGAAACCTTGGCGCCATGTGCGACCATCAAATTCGGAATAGACCAGCCCTCGCCAATACCGCTGTTCAGGCGGTGGGATAGGTCCATCAAAGGAAATTCGCAATGTGGGCTTAGTCGATTTAGAGAGTTCGGTAAAATCTCCCGGCGCCATCGAATCACTGACACCGGTACGACCGGCAGAAGTATCCTGAGGTACCGACCACAGCGGCCCCAATCTCGGCAGAGCCAAAAACAGCAACACCATCAATGGAGTGGCCTGAGCTAACAGCCGCACCGATATTCCCAAAGCCCGGCGCGGACGTGCGCTAGAGCTGCCCAATTGCGCCGCCAGCGCTGCGGTAATCACCCAGACACAGAGCAAACCGTAGAGTGCATAAGGAATGGTCTGCTCCTGTACAAACAGGGTTGCCGAGACAAAATAGGCCAATAGCAGGCTGACAAACGCATCGCGGCGGCTCACCAGTTCCAGGTTTTTTAACGTGAAGGAGATCGCCAGTAATGCGATCATCGGCTCCAGTGCAAACCAGTGACGATATGACAAGGCCAGTCCGGTTATTGTTAAAACAATCACCGCCAACCTTAAGGTGCGCCCAGGCAGATCCCTGCGGCCGCGAAACACCTCCAGACGCCAATAGACAGCAAAGGCCCAAGCAAAAGCTACCCAAAGGGGCAGTTGGGTAAACTGCGGCAACAAGGCGACAAACTGGGCGGCAAAAATCCACAACAGACTCTCGCGCGGCAATAGTTCCTTGCTACTGACCATCACCGCCCCCGCTCTGGGTACAGTGCCAGGGCCTGCAGCACTTGCTGTTGATGCTCAGGACCAAACGATGGCCCGATAGATATCCCAGGGAGGCGCAAGCCGTAGACAATACCCTCTTTCTCTGCCTCCAGTACCCAATGGCAGAGATTACTCAGGCGCGTTTCCGAATCCCGACCATCGAGCAGATTCCAATCCAGCCACAGACGTCTGTCGGTTTTACGTTCATAGTCCTTGCTATAGAGATCACGCCCAGCGGCATATTGCTTCCAGGCAATATGCCGTAACGAATCACCCGCCTGATAGGGTTTCAGAGCTGCATAATCATCGCCACCCGGTTGTACCTCGCCAAAATCACCTTCGGCCGTAGCTCCGCCAAGCGGAAGTGGCCCTGCAGATACAGGGCGCGGGTACACCAGAAACTCTACATCCAGATCTATACGGCTCCAACAGCAAAACAGTCCCAGCGGGAAACGGCTCTCAACCCGCAATCGCGGCGCCTGCACCCGCCCGCGCCGGACCACCGGCAATGAGATACAAGTATCCACACTTTTGTGCTCGCAGAGATCAACATGACTGCCCTGCTCTCGCGGCCAGCTAAGTTCAATCCACTCCCTCTGTCGTTTTCCCTCTCGGCTGACATTGATTTCGGCCTCCGCAAAATCGCCCGCAAAAGCGCTGCGGGTGCCGAGCAACTGCAGGCGCAGACCACTTAGGTTGGCAAAGGTGTGTACTGGCAGCACCGCAAACATACTCACCAGCAAAAAAGTTAGCGCAAAAACCAGATTGTTTTCATAGTTGGTCGCGAGCAGCCATAAAAGTGCAATCACCAGTAAAAAGCCCAACCCCGCCCGGGTTGGTAGGATAAACAAACGACTATGATTGAGGGTGATCGCACGGGCGCGGGGCGCGCGGCGGTTGAGCCAACGCTCACCCAGTACACGAAACAGATTGCGCGAAGCGTTGTTGTCAGAAATCCGAGGTACACTCATTGGCTCAGGCTGCGATGACATCAACCTGGCGCAACAGACGCTCCACCAGCTGTTCGCCATGACTACCATCCCTCTGCAAGCGGTGTCCCGCCACAGCCGGGAACACTGCCTGGATATCCTCGGGTAACACATGGCTGCGATTGTGAATCAGTGTCCATGCCTTTGCCGCACGCAGCAGTGCCAAGGCGCCGCGCGGGGATAGTCCCACCGCACAATCGGGGCTTTGGCGAGTCTGCAGTACTAATCTTTCCAGGTAGTCCAACAAACTGTCAGAAGTCTTTACCTGCCCCACCAGGCTCTGCATTTTACTTAGCGTGGCAACATTAATACGGGCTTTTAACACCGCCAGCTGCTGGCGAGGATCCGCGCCCAGATATAAAGCCCGCTCCGCTTCGCGGCTGGGGTAGCCCAAACTGATACGCATCAGGAAACGATCCAACTGGGACTCCGGCAGCGCAAAAGTGCCCGATTGTTGCAGTGGATTCTGGGTGGCAATCACAAAAAATGGTTGTGGCAGTGCGCGCGTCTCACCATCAATACTGACCTGGCGCTCTTCCATAGCTTCCAACAGCGCACTCTGCGTTTTCGGCGAGGAGCGATTGATTTCATCTGCCAACAATACTTGGCTGAAAACCGGCCCCTCATGAAAATGAAATTGACTCGATTCCCGGTCAAATATGGAAACACCCAGAATATCTGCGGGCAGCATATCACTGGTGAATTGCACCCTTTTGTAAGAGAGCCCCAACACCTGGGCAAGGGCGTGCGCCAATGTGGTCTTGCCCATACCGGGCAGGTCCTCAATCAACAAGTGCCCCTTTGACAAGAGACAAGCCAGGGACAGCTTCACCTGGCGCTCTTTGCCCAACAGAACACTGCCGATATCGGAAACGATGGCGGAAACTATTTTTTGCACGGTAAATCCATTACTGCTTAATTTTTTCAAGCCGCACGCGCAGCTCTGAATAGTCACTCGCTTTCCCGCAGAAGCAAGTGACAATGTCAGCCTCTAGCAGGGAGTGATTCAACCGGGCATTTTCTGCTGCCCGCTAATAATCATAGGTAGCAGAGATCATGCCCCGGTAACCTTCAGGCAAATCCCGGCGCTTACAATTGGGATAGTCCGCGCATCAAGTCACGTTTAAGGTCTTCAACATTTTCCAATCCCACAGAGATGCGAATCAGGTTCTCGCTAATTCCGGCACGAGCCTTGTCATCATCGCTCAGGCGACTATGAGTGGTGGTGGCCGGATGCACGATGGTACTTTTAGCATCCCCCAGATTGGCGGTGCAGGACAGGATCTTACAGTTATCAATTACCTTCCAAGCCTGCTCGCGGCCACCGCGCACGGTGAAACTAAGCACGGCACCAAAGGCATCTTGCTGCTCACGCGCCAAACGATGCTGGGGGTGTTTGGGAAGCCCGGTGTAATTCACCTTCTCCACGGTCATCTGCTCGTCCAGCCACCAAGCCAGGTCGAGCGCATTGGTGCAGTGCGCCTGCATGCGCAATTTCAGTGTCTCTAAACCCTTGAGAAAAACCCAGGCATTAAACGGACTCATACTGGGCCCGGCGGTACGCAGAAATACCACCAATTCATTCATAACATCCTTGCGTCCCACAGCCACGCCACCCAAGGCACGGCCCTGGCCATCGAGAAACTTGGTAGCGGAGTGAACCACAATATCCGCGTCAAGGGACAAGGGTCGCTGTAGTGCCGGGGTGCAAAAACAGTTGTCGACGACCAACAAGGCACCGACGCTGTGGGCTATCTCTGCCAGGGTGCGGATATCCGCCACTTCGCACAAAGGGTTGGAGGGGGTTTCCATAAATAACAGTTTGGTAACGCCGTCCACCGCCTGTTTCCAGGCATCCATATCGGTGAGATCCACGTAGCTTACGCGAACACCGAATTTTTCCATATAGCGGCCAAACAGCGCCGTGGTGGTACCAAAAACGCTGCGGGAACAAATGACATGATCACCACTTTTCAATAGCGCCATACAAATACTGAGAATTGCAGCCATGCCGCTGGCGGTGGCCACCGCTGCTTCACCGCCCTCAAGAGCGGCGATACGCTCTTCAAACATCCGTACGGTAGGATTGGTATAACGGGAATAGACGTTGCCGGAACTCTCGCCGGAAAAGCGTGCGGCGGCTTCCGCAGCAGAAGGGAAAACGTAACTGGAGGTGAAGTAGAGAGCCTCGGAGTGTTCCCCCTCCGCAGAACGGACCTGGCCGGCGCGCACCGCCAGAGTTTCCAGAGCGTAACCGTCGTCTTCAAACATATACCGCTTCCTGGTCAGTATCCTTGGAAGCGGTAATCTTAACCGAAACGGCTTTAGCTGGCGCCCTCTTCTGCCCTGAGAAAAGGACACTTACGCTTTTTTACTTTTCAGCGGCTACTGAAAAGTAACTTTTGCCAGCCGCCCAAACCGAACAGGGGTGTTCGGTTTGGGAAAACTGCGCAAGGTCTTAACGCACAACCCCTTAGAGCGCGCTGACATCCGCCTTTTTACGCTTCGCTGCATCGTTACGCTCAGCGTGCAGATCGTTGAGGTATTCATCGTCAACATCACCGGTAACGTAATTGCCGTCGAATACAGAGCAATCAAAGCGATCAATTTTTTGCTTACCGCCACTGGAGCTGACCACAAGATCCTCCAGCTCCTGGTAAACCAACCAGTCTGCGCCGATCTCTTTACAGACTTCTTCCGTGGTGCGGCCATGGGCTACCAGCTCATTGGCGGACGGCATATCGATACCGTACACGTTGGGATACTTCACGGCGGGTGCGGCACTGGCGAAATACACCTTGGCGGCACCGGCATCGCGGGCCATCTGAATAATCTGCTTGCAAGTGGTGCCACGGACAATGGAATCGTCCACCAGCAGTACATTCTTGCCGCGAAATTCCAACTCAATCGCATTGAGCTTTTGGCGAACCGATTTTTTGCGTTGTTTTTGCCCCGGCATGATAAAGGTACGACCGATATAGCGGTTCTTCACCATGCCTTCCCGGAATTTCACTCCCAACCGGTGAGCCACTGTTTGGCCGGCAGTTCGCGCGGAGTCGGGGATCGGGATCACCACATCGATATCGTGATCCGGGCGCATACTCAGGACCTTATCGGCCAGATGCTCACCCTGGCGCAGGCGCGCCTTGTGTACAGACACCCCATCCATAATAGAGTCCGGGCGGGCAAAATATACGTGCTCGAAAATACAGGGCGTGAGCGACGGGTTTTCTGAACACTGCTCAGAGTGCACAGTACCGTCCAGCTCGACGTAGATTGCCTCGCCTGGCGCCACATCGCGTACCAGGGTATAACCCAGTACATCCAGCGCTACCGACTCAGAGGCCACCATATATTCAGTGCCCTTTTCAGTTTCGCGCTTACCATAGACCAGTGGGCGGATACCATTTGGGTCGCGAAAAGCAACAATTCCATAACCGACGATCAGGGCTACGCAGGCGTAAGCACCGCGTACACGCTTGTGTACAGCACGCATAGCAGTGAAGATATCTTCCGCCTTGGGCTGTAACTTGTGCAGCTTGTGCAATTCGTGAGCGAACACATTCAGCAGCACTTCAGAGTCGGAATCCGTATTAATATGACGCAGATCTTGCTGGAAAATCTCATCGACGACCTCGTGCACATTGGTGAGGTTACCGTTGTGAGCCATGGCGATGCCATAGGGAGAATTCACATAGAAAGGCTGAGCCAAGGCGGGACCTGAGCTACCGGCAGTGGGGTAGCGCACATGACCGATACCAAAGTTACCCTTCAGGCGCTCCATGTGGCGCGCGCGGAACACGTCGCGAACCAGGCCTGTGGCTTTTTGCTGGTTCAGGCGATCATCGTCACAGGTGACGATACCTGCGGCATCCTGTCCCCTGTGCTGTAAAAGAGTGAGCCCATCATAGAGCTGCAGATTAACGTCACTCTTACCGACGATACCGACGATACCACACATATATTTGACCCTATTGACTCAAGAAGAGCGCTTTTGGCGCCCTGTTTAAAACAACTTTACAAAAAATTCCTTAACGGACCTGGCCAGCTCCCGAGCACTGTCCTCGAATTCGAGGAAGTGTGGAATCAGCACTGACTGATTCCACCAACCATCCTGCTCAACCGGCACTAATGCCGGAGCCAGAATCAGTAGCGCCATCACCACAATGGCCCCGCGCGCCAGGCCAAACACCATACCCAACACTCTGTCGGTACCCGAAAGTCCCGTCGCTTCAACGAACGCAGAGAGCACCATATTGATACCGGCGCCTGCAAGCAGGGTACCGAGAAACAGGATGGCAAAGGCTGCAATCATCTGAAGGGAGGGCGTGTCGACGAGATTGGAGAGCATTGGCGCCAACTGGTCGCGAAACATCATGGCGACAATAAAAGCGGCGATCCAGGTAAGCAGAGACAGGGTTTCCTTGATGAAACCTCGACTAAGGCCGAGAAGCGTGGAAATGCCCACGATAGCCAGAATGATCCAGTCAGCCCAATTCATTCAACCCTACCTGCGTGGCGGCTGCTGCCGCGAAGAGCGCGCATTCTAACTGAAGGGACTAAGCGCGTGAAGTCATAGGCCAACCGATTGGAATTTATTATTTGGACTGCCCTTTTTCTTGGACGGTTGACCACCAGACAATGAGTTTGTATCGAATAAAAGCTCAAAGAGAGGGTATACAACTGGGGTGCCAGCAGCCCGTGGGAAACGAAATACTGGCCACTCAAAACCATCCAGGCCCGTCAGGCTTTGAACTGAAGCACAAGGGTCTGTGCTTTCAGTAGAATATCCAATTCCCTTTTTAGCTGTTGAGCATCGGCTTTGTTCACCTTTGGGCCGACCAATACACGCACCAGACGCCCCTTGCCAGTTTCCACTGCCCGGGTATAAGCCCTATAACCCTCATCCATCAGACGATTGCGGAGCTTATCGGCATTGGACTCGTCGCGGTAAGAAGCCACCTGCACCACCCAGGCCACCGGTAATCCGTAGGCATCGACCAGAGGAGAGGAATCTTTTTTAGGTGCCAGCTGCTGCTCTGCGGGCTTGACGCTGGAGACGGAAACCTCGATATCTTTAGTCTCCTCTCCATTCGGCGCCTTAGGATTGGAAAACTCGCCGGGCAGGTCCGGCTGAAAGGCATCCCCCGGCACAGGCGCAGGCGCCACATTGGCAACCGGCTGCGGTTCGGCGATTTCAATCGGTCGAATATCTGGCTCTGCCGGAATCTGGCTGGTCTCGCTGATGCTGCCCGAAGCCTCGCGATCCAGCAGACTGGGTAGAAAAATGACCGCAAGCGCAGCCAGTACCAGCGCCCCTACGATGCGTTGCTTAAAACCGTCGTTCAATCGCCCTTTACGGGAGGGCTTACCCTCGCAATTCTCCATTACCCTCATCTCGCATCTGCTGCAGAACTTCGGCCACAGTAAAGAAGGAACCAAATACAAGCAACCTATCCTGTGAACCCATGGTCGGCAGTAGCTGTTGTAAACCATCCGCGACATTTGGACAACGGTCATCCACATTCGTTACCTCGACACCGGCCCCGGACAACCCTGCAGCTAAGGCTCCAGCCCCAGCAGCGCGGCTGTTACCGGGTAGCAGAGCGGGGTGCCAAACGTCCACAACCTCCCTCAGCGGTGCAAATAGACCCACCAAATCCTTATCCGCCATAACCGCCACCAGAGCGTGTGTTGCCCCACTAACCGGGTTGTCGCTGAGCCAACTGGCCAAATGCTGAGCTGCTGCCGGATTGTGACCGACATCCAACAGCAGATGACAACCCTGCCACTGCACCTGCTGGCAGCGCCCCGGTAAGGCTATCTGGGTCAGGACTGTTTCAACTCCGTCCTGTGGAAGCGCCCTGAGCAAGGCCAGTGCCGTGATTGCGGCAGCAATACTTGGCCGCGGCAAACTGACCTCGGGTATCAGCAGTGTCTGTTCAGCAAAGCGGTAAATTTCATCGCCACTGCCCTCTACAGACAGAGAGAAATCCCGTCCAATAAAGTAGCTGGAACTGGCCAGTTTTTCCCCCGCCGAACACACAGATTGCGGGGGATCACTCTCGGCGCAGATAAAAGGTACCCCCGCGCGCAAAATACCCGCCTTTTCACGTCCGATTACTTCCCGGTCGCTGCCGAGCCAGTCCTCGTGATCAATAGCAATGCTGGTAATAATAGCCAGGTCCGCATCCACCAGGTTGACCGCATCCAAGCGGCCCCCAAGCCCCACCTCCAGCAGCACAAACTCAACACCAGCCCGCAGGTACAGCCAAAGTGCCGCCAGCGTGGTGTATTCGAAATAGGTTAGACTGATACCTCCCCGAGCAGCAGCTATCGCCTCAAAGGCGAGCACTAGATCCCCATCGGACACCTCTACCCCATTGATACGCACTCGCTCATTAAAACGCAGCAGGTGCGGCGAGCTATAAGCACCTACCGAACGCCCGCCTCGACAAAGCAGAGCCTCCATCGCAGCCACACAGGAACCTTTGCCATTGGTTCCAGCTACGGTAATCACGGTCGGTGCCGGTTTCTGAACACCCAGCGCCCCGGCGACTGAAGCGACGCGCTCTAGACCCAGCTCAATTTCGGTAGGATGCAGCTGCTCCAGGCGGGAGAGCCAATCTCGTAGTGAAGACATAATTGAATACATCAATGATAGGGGCTGCGGTCAGGCGCTATATTCGGCTGACCGCAGCATTGTCCCTAGAGAATAGAAAATCAGTTGCCGCTCAGTTTACCCAGTAGACGGGAGACTGTGGAACGCATATCCCTGCGCGGGATAATCATGTCAATCGCACCGTGCTCCAGCAGGAACTCACTGCGCTGGAAGCCCTTTGGCAATTTCTGGCGAATAGTCTGCTCAATAATATTGGGGCCGGCAAATCCAGCGCGAGCACCCGGCTCTGCCGCATTGATATCACCAAGCAGGGCCAGAGAGGCGGAAACACCGCCATAAACCGGGTCGGTCATAATGGAGATGTAGGGCACACCGGCCATCTTCAGTTTTTCCAATACCGCCGAGGTCTTAGCCATCTGCATCAGGGAGATCAGAGCCTCCTGCATCCGGGCACCACCGGTGGCGGAAAAACACACTAGCGGGATACGCTGCTCCAGGGCGCGCTGGGCTGCGCGGGTAAAGCGCTCACCGACTACATAGCCCATGGAACCACCGTGGAAAGCGAACTCAAATGCCACCGCAACCAAAGGAGCCCCGTTCAGGCGACCCTGCATGGCAATCAGGGCATCCTTTTCGCCAGTAGATTTCTGCGCCTGCACCAGGCGATCTTTGTATTTTTTGACGTCCTTGAACTTTAGCCGGTCCACCGGTAACACATCGGTAGCTAGCTCTTCACGGCCTTCTTCATCGAGGAAAATATCCAACCGCCGACGCGCACCAATACGTATATGGTGATCGCACTTGGGGCATACATCCAGGTTGCGCTCCAGTTCCGGGCGGTAAAGCATCGCATCACATTTGACGCACTTCTTCCACACGCCTTCGGGAACTTTGCTGTTGCCAGTACGACGTTCTGTACGTATTACTGAGGGAACAATTTTTTCTAACCAGCTCATCTCGTTTCCAAATCCGGATGCATTCAATAGGCCGGCACATTTTACCGACCAGAGGGGTTCAGGCTACGAATTAAAGCACTAAGCTTCTTTACAAGCCCAGCCAGATCAGCCGCTACTTTTGGCTTTTTGGCCAGTTGCTTATTTCACTGAGCACCGATGGTACACCCGTAACTACTGATCGAGCGCCTGGCGCATCTCACTAACAATCTCACCAACCCTCTCTTCGGCGGCACTGGCATCAACGGCGTCACCCACTGCAGAAACCAGCACACTGCCCACTACTGCGCCATCGCCATTGGCGCTCACCGAGCGAGCCGAACTGCCGTCCTTGATACCGAAACCCACACAGAGGGGCAAATCGGTAAATTGGCGGATATGCTCCAAGTTATCTCGTACCGACTCCAGGTCAAGGTGCCCGGCACCGGTGACACCTTTCAAGGAGACGTAATAAACGAAACCGCTGGCGAGCGTGGTAATTTCACCAATTCGCTCTTCAGTCGTTGTGGGAGTAAGCAGAAAAATATTGCGTAGATTGCGCTCGGCCATAAAGCTATTCAGGGCCCCCGCCTCTTCTGCGGGCAAATCTACAGTTAAGGCACCATCGACACCGGCCTCTGCTGCGGCCTCTGCAAATACCTGCTCTCCCATTCTCTGAATCGGATTCGCATACCCCATCAGAATGACCGGGGTATCCTTATCATTCTGACGAAACTCATCCACCAGCGCGAGGCATTTGCGCAACGATGCGCCCCCGGCAAGGGCGCGCTCATGCCCGCGCTGAATAACCGGCCCCTCCGCCATGGGATCGGAAAACGGCACCCCCAGCTCGATCACGTCTGCTCCGCTGGCTACCAGTTTGTGCATTAGCGGCACAGTGTTTTGCAAGCCGCCGTCTCCAGCAACGATATAAGTCACCAGAGCTTTGCGGCCTTCGCCGCGCAACTTGGCAAAGCGGCGGTCAATTCTATTTTGGTCTGTCACAGTGTATTCCCTGAGCTACTCCTGGCTAAAAGCCAGCTCAATTTATTGGTGTCTGCCCATAGAACCCGCCGCAAGGGCGGGCAATGACTTTGGCTATACCTCGATACCGTCGATGGCGGCAACGGTGAATATATCCTTGTCTCCACGACCAGAAAGATTCACCACAATATTCTGCTCCGGGCTCATGGAGCCAGCCAGTTTTAGCGCGTAGGCCACCGCATGGCTGGATTCCAGCGCTGGCAAAATACCCTCGGTTCGGGTGAGGCGACGGAAAGCATCAAGGGCCTCATCATCGTCTGCAGTGACATATTCCACACGACCAATATCTTTTAACCAGGCGTGCTCAGGGCCTACTCCCGGATAATCGAGCCCGGCAGAAACCGAGTGGGTCTCGATGATCTGTCCATCGTCATCTTCCATCAGGTAGGTGCGATTGCCATGTAAAACACCGGGAATGCCATCATTCAACGGCGCCGCATGCTTGCCCGAAGCCAAGCCCTTACCGCCCGCCTCGACACCAAACATTTTCACTTGGGTATCATTTAGGAAGGGGTGGAACAGACCGATGGCATTGGAACCGCCACCGACACAGGCCACCAGCGCATCTGGTAACTGGCCGAACCGCTCCAAACTCTGGCGCCGCGCCTCACGGCCAATAATTGAATTGAAGTCCCGCACCAACTGCGGATAAGGGTGAGGACCGGCAACGGTGCCAATGATATAGAAGGTATTGTCTACGTTGGTGACCCAATCACGCATCGCTTCATTCATGGCGTCCTTGAGGGTCTTGGAACCGGACTCTACCGGCACCACCTCAGCGCCCAGTAACTTCATACGGTAGACATTGGGGGATTGGCGCTTCACATCTGCAGCGCCCATATATACGGTACACGACAATCCAAGACGCGCCGCCACGGTAGCGGTAGCGACACCGTGCTGTCCGGCACCTGTTTCTGCAATCACACGGGTTTTACCACTCTGCTTGGCCAGTAACGCCTGTCCCACCGTATTGTTTACCTTGTGCGCACCCGTGTGATTGAGATCTTCTCGCTTGAGCCAGATACGTGCGCCACCCGCCTGTTCAGTCAGTCGCTCAGCAAGGTACAGCGGTGATGGTCTACCGACGTAATGCGCCAGATCGTGATCAAAGGCAGCGACAAAATCCGGATCATCTTTCAGGCTCATATACATTGCCTGCAGTTCATCCAATGCGCTGATCAGTGTCTCCGATACAAAGCGACCGCCGTAAGGACCAAAATGCCCGCTTGCATCCGGAAAGGTGGAAAAATCAATAGCACCTGGCTTACTCACACTCATACTCCGTGGGTCACATGGGGTTCTTTAACTATTTAGCTATCTATTAACGTTTGAAGAGTTCGTCCTGAACACTTCAAACGTCACCTGGAAATACTGGCGCAGATACGTGAATCTGCTGATATTTCCAGGCTCGCGCCGGCAAAGCCGGCGGGCGGCACTTCCCTGTGCCGCTCTTTCCTGCGTAGTAATAACTCGCCCTGAACACTTCAAACGTCACCTGGAAATACTGGCGCAGATACATGGATCTGCTGATATTTCCCCGCTCGCGCCGACAAAGCCGGCGGGCGGCACTTCCCTGTGTCTTTTATCGATCTCTGCGCAAGTCAACTACTTTTAGCCGCACGAAGAAAAGCGGTAACTTTTTGTCGTTCTTTGCGGCCGGGCACCTGTTCCACACCACCGCTGACATCTACCCCCTGAGGATGAGCTGCGGCGATTGCCATCGCCACATTATCAGGATTTAAACCACCAGCGAGAACGATCGGGCGGCCGCTATCTTGCGGTACTCTATCCCAGTCAAAGATCTCTCCAGTGCCTCCGGGAACTCCGGGGCAGTACGCGTCTAGCAGGAAGCCACGCGCCCTGGGGTGTTTGGCCATTTCTGCGCGTACATCAATACCGTCTTTCATTCTCAATGCTTTGATATAGGGGCGCCTGAACTGTTCGCAATAGCGAGCGCTTTCGTCACCGTGAAATTGCAACAGATTAAGAGGCACCGCCTCTAGCACAGCGTCCACATCTCCCTGAGCGGCATCGACGAATAAGCCTGTCATAGTGACAAATGGAGGAACAGCCGCAGTGATAACTGCGGCTGTTCCAGAATCTATATAACGCGGACTCGGCTTATAAAACACTAAACCCAGTGCATCCGCACCGGCATCTACCGCTATCAGAGCATCGTCTATACGGGTGATACCGCAAATTTTTACTTGCATCGCTTAACCTGGGTTTAGCCGGTCGGCCAACTAAAAAGAGGGAACCAAGGATACTAGCAGATCGGCAAGAGACGCGAAACGCGCCCCCAGCCTGAGCGCAAAACCTGCGCAGCTATCAACGAGTGGTCAGCTGTCCCAAAGGCTGTGCCACCAGCAATGGCCCCGGTTGACGCAGAGGAAGCGAGAATGACTCTGGATACTGCACATCCACCAGATAGAGCCCAAAGGGCGGTGCCGTGACGCCACCGGCGGAGCGATCGCGCCGATCCAGTATCTCTTTCACCCACTCCGGTGTGCGCTCAGCACGCCCTACCGCCATCAAAACCCCGGTGATATTGCGCACCATGTGATGCAGGAAAGCGTTGGCACTGATCTCCAACACCAACAGCTGACCCACACGGGCGATATCCAGGCGGGTAATTTCTCGCACCGGATTTTTGGCTTGGCACTGGGAAGCGCGGTAACTGGTGAAGTCGTGGCGACCTATCAGGTAACTGGCACCTTTACGCATGGCGTCCAAATCCAGCGGGTGCTGGGTCCAGGTAACTTCCGCCATGCTGTGGGCCGAACGGGTATCTGCACGGTGAATCAGGTAACGATAACTCCGTGCATGGGCGGAAAAGCGCGCATGGAACTGTGCCGGCATCTCGCGGGCCCAACACACCCTAACCGCGTCTGGCAGCTTGGTATTTACCCCCTGCACCCAGGCCCGATCCGGTCGCTGAGCGCGAGTATCGAAGTGGATTACCTGATTGGTGGCATGAACCCCTGCATCAGTGCGACCGGCGCACACCAGAGTGATGGGCTCTGCAGCAATCGCGGACAGGGCTTTCTCCAGATGGGCCTGCACCGTTTCCGATGCGGTTTTTTGCTTTTGGAAGCCGTGCAACTTGGCTCCGCAGTATTCAACGCCCACAGCGATACGGTGCAGCCCCTCTGGTAGCGATTCACCATCGGGGACTTCGCCATTGGCTTTGTAAGTATATTCGCGTTGCTTTTCCTGAGTCATATCACCAAAAACCACTTACTTCCACACAGCTCAACTTCGCGGGCTACCCGGAAACTGCCGAGTAAAGCCCGACAAAATAAAAAAACCTCGCAACTAGTGCGAGGTTTTTTTGAACCGGGGTACGTCGACGGTTACACCATCCCCTCCAGCATCTCCTCGGCGCGACCCTTGTGCTCCCCGCCTCCGTCTTGCGCCACCTCTTTAAGGATATCCTTGGCACCTTCTTCGTCGCCCATGTCCATGTAAGCTTGGGCCAATTCCAGCTTGGTCGCCATCTCGTCACCACCTTCCAGCAGGCTCAACTCTGAATTGAGGTCGCTCGCTAAATTAAAGTCGAGATCGCCAAAGTCGGAATCTGCCGGCTTTTCGACAATTGCTTCAACCTGCTCCACCGTTTCGAGCTCACTCTCCATTGCAGGCTCTTGCTCAAGGGTCAGCTCTCCTTCGGTAGACTCATCAATCAAAGCCAGCTCATCTTCCAGGGAAAACTCCTCTTCGATGCTGTCGGCATTGAACGCCAAACTGCCATCTTCCACCAGCTCTTTTCCAGTGGCATCGAGAGAAGCAAAATCCAGCTCCAAATCGGTATCCAGAGGCAAGTCTTCAGCAGACTCGCTAGCCTGCGCCGGCTCTACCGCTGCGGAAATTTCTTCATCAACAGTCAGGTCGGCAGCAATATCATCCAAGTCAATGCCATCGAGATCCAGATCAGAACCCAAGTCGCCGCCAATCATATCGAGGTCGCCCTCAGAGAAATCATCCAGTGACAACTCTTCAGAGGTCTCCAGAAACTCAACCGCGTCTCCTCCAGTCGAAGGGGTTTCCGCAATCGGGTCGCTATCAATTGACTCCAACTCCAAGGCAGAATCCAACTCTGCGAGGGACTCTTCCTCAGGCTCTGGCTTGCTCTCCTCCATCATGGAAAGGTCCAGCTCGAAATCCAATCCGGCGATGGACCCGCCACTGGTCGATATTTTTTTCTCAGGCTGGGCTTCGCTGGCAACGCTGTTACTGTCGGCCATTTCTGCGTCAAGATCGAGGGAGGCGAGATCCAGCTCAGAGGCATCAAACTCGATCGGCGCCTCGGCACTGTCGTCCTTATCAGCAGAAAGATCCCACTCCAAATCATCTTCCACCAGGACTGACCCCTGGTTGTTTGCACCCAAATCCCCCAGGTCCAACTCACCCAAATCCAGATCATCAAGATTTAGGTCATTGCCAATTTCCGGCTGCTGCTCCTCGGCAGTAGCTTCATCACCACCATCAAGCGCACTATCGAGATCCAGGTCATCCAGATTGAACTCTGTATCCAGAGACGCTTCCTGCTGTGCAGATTGCAGTGGTTCGTTGAAACTGCTATCGAGATCCAGGTCCAGAGACAACTCTGATTCACTATTGCCCAGGGATGAGGTTTCCTCATCATCGAGGGACAGGTCCATGGTGAGATCATCAAGCAGGGAGGTATCTACCTCCGGCACATCGTCGAAGTTCTCAAGGGCCGGCTCAGCGCTGGTGAAATCGTCGTCCAGGGTTGAGCCGATATCGTGGAGCTGCGCTGCTTCGAGGGATTCATTGGAGAACCCCATCGACGGCGCTTCGAACTCCGGCGCCCCGGCAAGCGTTTCACGCAGGCGCGCTGCGCGATCGGCCACGGGACCATCACTGATACTGAGCAACTGACGGTAGTGATCGTCAAATTTCTCGACGTCCTGATTGTGGGCATAAACCTCCATCAGCATCAGGCGCGCATCGACCACCTGAGGGTCCCGCTCCAGGCCTTGAAGCAGCTTGCTTTCAGCTTCTTCATACTGACCGAGAGACAGGTGGATTTCCGCTTCAGATATCGGATCATCGGTACCCACATCGCTGAGATCACCCAAATCGAAGGTATCGTCCGCCTCCATGCTCTCTACAGCGGCGAGAGTTTCGTCAGGCTCAGCTATTTCCTCGAGGAAATCCAGCGGCGCCTGCTCAGCAACCATCTGCTGCTCAAGCTGTTGTTCAGCTTCTTGCGCAGCTTTGCGACGGCGCCAGGTGAAAAATCCGAATACACCAGCCAGCAGCCCGGCAGCACCTATACCAATCAGCTGCGTATTGTTGCCCAGTTGCTCCATAAGCGTCAGCTTAGGTTTGGTTTGGACAGACACCACTCGGTTGCGGGACTCCACTGTCGCTGCGGGAGTCTCGGCCTCTTCTATGTCGATTTCGTTATCGCCCAGACCGTCCAGTTCTTCGTCGCCACCTACAACAAGACTATCATCCAGAGAGGGTTCCGCTGCTAACTCGTCCACCTCGATGGGGTCGAGCTGCGAGTTGGCTTGCCGTGCTACCGCCTGAACCGCACTCATTTCTTCACTGGAAACTTCGACCAGTGTTTCCATGGTGTCGATTTGCTCGTCGAGCTCAGCAATACGCTCGCGCAGTTCGGTATTTTCGAGTTTGGACTTGTCCAACTCTTCTTCGGCCACGATAAGATCGCCTTCCAGCGCCTCACCCTCTTCACTTCCGATACCCGAGCCTGAAGTGAGCGACTCATTGTCACCGGGGGCCGCCAAGCTAACCCGGCCTTCAAGCGTTTCGCTGACAGCAGGCTCGTCCTCAATCGCACGGGCATCGAGCGGGGCTCCCGTCGCCACTTCATCGTCGGGACTCTGGCGCCAGGAATCATTCTGCTGTGCCACCTCAGAGATGGCCTCTGTCATGGTCAGAGAGCGCAGATCTTCGTTGCTGGGAAGACGCAGGACGGCGCCTTTCTTCAGCAAGTTAATATTGTTGTTGATAAACGCTTCGGGATTGAGGCGCTGAATAGCCAACATGGTCTGCTGTACTGAGAAGTCGCGATTGGCGCGATTCTGCAGAGCAATTTCCCACAGTGTATCGGAGGAACCAACCGGGCCGTATACCTGGCTGCTGGTCTCTGCACTATCTGTAGCCGTGTAACGGGGCTGTGGGCGCGCGGGCTCGACAGTCTCAACCGCGTTTTTCTCTGCAACCGGTTTCGTCGGAACCGGCCTGCTAGCCGGAACAACGGGCTGAGCCGGTTGCTGGACGGGCGTATTGCGACGCACCTGCTGGCGCTCGCGTTCGGCAGCGCGCACAGGTTGCTGTGCCACATTGGGCGAAAACGCTGGCAGGTCCATCAGCAGCGTGTATTCACGCAGGAGGCGACCGCTGGGCCAACGAGTCTCAACGAGGAAGTTTAAAAAGGGCTCACGGATCGGCTCGCGGCTGGAAATGCGAATAACCGGATTGCTGCCCGAGTAGTCCACGTCAAAGCTTAATGAAGCCAATAAATAAGAGCGCTCCACCCCGGCGCGGTCAAACTCTTGCGGTCCCGCGAGGCGAACTTTGATCTCAGCGCCGTCCAGACCGCGGGTTTGCAGCAGTCCGATTTCCGCATCGAGAGGCTGATTAAGGGTCGAGTTGAGCTTGATCTCACCTAGTCCAAGCGCCAGAGCCGCGTTGCTTCCCAGTGCACCGACTAGACCAACTGCTAGTGCCAACTTACGCACACGCATATCCGATTCCCTTTATTGTTAGAACCTTCCCAGGGCTTCCGAAAAGCGCGCCTTCAGAAAATCCCTATTACTGAACGGTAATCGTTCGACTATTTGGCCGCCGTGTAGGCAGCCGCCAATTATGACGAATACCTCGCCACTCTCAGCCTGGCCAAAGTTAAGATTACACCTTCACTATGGCCGCTAAGTATTAAATATCAGTAGTTTTTTAGCAACAAGTGAGCAATTTGTGCACAGTTTATCGCTACGTCTTTACGTAGATTGTCAGACACCGCACACAAGTTTAACTGCCGCTTACTGAGTAGACTTTGGCGCAAACGGCCGATGAGTGTTACGTCACGGCCCAAAGCATTTTCCGCTGAAGGTTTCTCTACCATTTTGAGGCCTGCACCATTGGATAACAGTGCGCGTACTTTTTTCACATCGACATCTTGAGTTAAACCGATACTCACATTGGCCAGCTGTCCATGGAAAACAGAAACCGTATTAATGGTGGCATCGACAGCAACAGCGTCACCGAGCAAACGGCGAAGGTCGTGAACCAAAGTCAGCTCGCTCAGCGTGTGGCCGCTGGCGAGTATCGCTTCACAGGCGCTCAGTTGATTAAACGCCAAACGGTGACCAATCTCAGGATCGATTTCCGCTTCCTGGCCACTAAACATATGAGCCGTTTGCGCCGCCATAGCATCGATCGCGGCTTTGCCCAAAGCAGACACCGGCTGGTTGAGCTGAACCTCTACTGCCTGTAACTTATCCTTTAGGGGTGTCAGGGCTTCGGCCACCATCGCCGCACCCGCACTGGGCAGTGCGACTACCCGGCGCTCAGCACTAGCGAGATCACCACTGTTAAACATGGGATGAACCAGTACCGCACTCTCGTCACCGCGAGTGTTATTCGCGGCATCCAAGATCCAGGCGCCGCTCTTTTCAGCTGCCCCCATGGCGGTTTCAACGGCTTCGCCGCTACCGAGCAGAATCACAACTTGCCTGTCGTTGAAGGCAAATTTTTCCAGGGACTGCACGGGAATATTTCGATTCGCAAAAACTTTTGGATCTACCTCACGCTCGTCAGTCTCCAGCAAACTCAGCTGCTCAGCGGAAATTATTTCACGCTCTTCGAGTACTTCTAGCAAGGGACCAAAGGCGGCGTTATCGACACCGACGATGACCAGTTCGCGGGTGGCTTCGGACATGGCTATTCACTTCGTTGAATTGGAAAGGAAAAAATGAGGGGCGATTATACCCGTGGGGAAAATTCGAAAAAGGCGCTATGACAAACAGTAGCCACTTTTTACGCGAAGGGGTTCACAGCTTGACAAAAAGTCCTCCACTAAAGTGGTGTATATCTACCCCCTGTGGAGGACTTATCGAAGGCCGTACCAGTTACAGTTTGCCCAGCAAAATCAGCAGGATTCTGCGTAGGGGCTCAGCCGCCCCCCACAGCAGTTGATCGCCTACAGTAAAGGCGTTTAAGTACTCAGGCCCAACACTCAACTTGCGCAAGCGACCAACGGGAATATCCAGTTTGCCGGTGACTGCCGTGGGCGTCAGCTCCCGCAATGTCGCCTCGCGTTCATTGGGTACTACATTGACCCATTCATTGGCATCATTTAGCAAATGCCCAATGTCGGCAAGTGGTAAATTTTTCTTCAGTTTTATCGTAAAAGCCTGGCTATGGCAGCGCATTGCACCGATACGTACACAAGTGCCATCCACAGGAATGGGGCTACCAGACTGTAAAATCTTGTTGGCCTCCACTTGAGCCTTCCATTCTTCCCGGCTCTGACCGCTCTCTAATTGAGTGTCGATCCAGGGCAGCAGGCTGCCGGCCAGAGGCGCACCGAACTCGGCCGAGGGGAATTCTGCCGAGCGCATATCCGCAACCATTTTGCGGTCGATCTCAAGAATGGCGCTGGCGGGATCAGCCAACTCTGTGGCAACTCCATCGCGAAGGGCGCCCATCTGTGCAATCAGTTCGCGCATATTGCGTGCGCCAGCACCACTGGCAGCCTGGTAGGTCATGGCGGTGACCCACTCCACCATACCCGCGTTAAATAGCCCACCCAGCGCCATCAGCATTAGGCTAACCGTGCAGTTACCGCCAATAAAATTCTTCTGCCCTGCGCCAATGGCGCGATCAATAACATCGCGATTGACTGGGTCCAATACGATCACCGCATCTTCCTGCATGCGCAGGCTGGAGGCCGCATCAATCCAATAACCTTCCCAGCCGACCTCACGTAAACGAGCGAAAACTTCCTTGGTGTAGTCGCCACCCTGACAGCTGACAATCGCATCCAGTTGTGCCAGCGTACTAATATCGTAAGCATCACCGAGCGGCGGCAAAGGCTTGCCGATATCCGGCGCCGTACCACCAGCGTTAGAAGTGGAGAAAAAGACCGGTTCGGCAATATGGGCAAAGTCGTCCTCTGCTCGCATGCGCTCCAGTAATACCGAGCCGACCATGCCACGCCAGCCGATAAAACCTATTTTTTGCATTGCGGTGTCCTGTGTGTGAGGTGATCAATGTGCGCCGCCGGGAAAGCGGCGCGATGGTGGAATCAAAAATTAAAGTGCAGCTACAACGGCGGCGCCCATCTCTGCGGTAGAGACTTTCTGATAGCCATCGGTGTGAATATCGGCGGTGCGCAATCCCAACTCCAACACGTTGCTCACTGCCGCCTCAATCGCATCGGCCGCCTCGCTCATACCGAGGGAATAGCGCAACATCATGGCCGCAGACAAAATGGTGGCCAGTGGGTTGGCGATTCCCTGACCGGCGATATCCGGTGCAGAACCGTGGCAGGGTTCGTAGAGGCCGAAACCGCTTTCGTTCAGAGAAGCAGAAGGCAACATGCCGATAGAGCCGGTCAGCATGGCGGCGGCATCAGAGAGTATGTCGCCGAACATATTGCCCGTGACCATCACATCGAACTGCTTCGGCGCGCGCACCAATTGCATCGCGGCGTTATCCACGTACATATGAGACAGCTCTACATCCGGATATTCTGGCGCCAGGCGATCCAGTACTTCGCGCCAAAGCACGGTGACTTCCAGTACATTAGCCTTGTCCACGGAGCATAGCTTGCCGTTGCGCTTTTGCGCCGCCTCAAACGCCGAGCGGGCGATACGCTCAATTTCCGACTCTCTGTACACGTAGGTGTTAAAACCCTGGCGCTCACCATTTTCCAGCGTCTTGATACCGCGAGGTTCGCCGAAATAAATACCACCGGTCAACTCGCGTACAATCAAAATGTCCAAGCCGGCAACCACATCGGGCTTGAGGGAAGAGGCATCAGCCAGCTGTGGGTAGAGAATCGCCGGGCGCAAATTCGCATAGAGACCCAAGCCACTGCGGATTTTCAATAGGCCCTTTTCCGGGCGAATTTCCCGCTCCAAGGTATCCCACTGGGGACCGCCGACCGCACCGAGCAGCACCGCATCGCACTCACCCGCAGCTTTGAGTGCTTCGTCGGTCAGGGGTTCACCGTGGGCATCGATAGAGGAGCCGCCGATCAAGCCCTGCTCAAAACTGAGCCCAAGATTGTATTTCTCTGATGCGACTTCCAGCACCGCCAGTGCCTGCTCAACAATTTCTGGACCAATGCCGTCGCCCGGCAGAATCATTACTTTTTTCGTCACAGGTATTTCCTTTAATTACTGAACCGCATCGAAAAGCCAGGGGGACTTTTCTCGCCGCGCCTGCTCATAAGCACGAATATCATCGGAGTGCTCCAGGGTCAGATCGATATGGTCGAGACCATTTAACAGGCAGTGCTTGTAGAAGGCATCCACTTCAAACGGGATCAACTCACCACAGGGCTTGCGTACTTGCTGCTGCTCCAGGTTGACCGTAAGCGAGTAACCTTCCCGCCCGTGGGTTTCCTCGAACAATTGGTGAACCACTTCTTCTGCCAGGACGATTGGCAAGAGACCATTCTTAAAACAGTTGTTGAAAAAAATATCGGCAAAACTGGGCGCAATAATTGCGCGAAAGCCGTGATCTTCCAATGCCCAAGGCGCGTGTTCACGGCTTGAACCGCAACCAAAGTTCTCCCGCGCCAGCAGCACCGAGCCGTCTTGGTAGCGGGGAAAATTAAGGGGGAAGTCCGGGTTGAGGGGGCGGCCGGAACAATCCTGCCCAGGGATACCCTCATCCAGGTAGCGCAGTTCATCGAACAGGTTGGGGCCGAAACCAGACCGCTTGATCGATTTGAGGAATTGCTTGGGGATGATCAGGTCGGTATCCACATTGGCGCGATCCATCGGCACAACAAGACCTTCGTGCTGGGTAAACGCTTTCATCAAACCACCTCCTCTTGCCACTGCACCGGCGCCAACTCACGTACATCGACAAAGTGGCCGGCAATTGCCGCCGCCGCCGCCATGCTGGGGCTGACCAGATGTGTGCGGCCACCATAACCCTGGCGCCCCTCAAAGTTGCGGTTGGAGGTGGAAGCACAGTGTTCACCGGCGCCCAACTTGTCCGCATTCATCGCCAGACACATAGAGCAGGACGGCTCGCGCCACTCGAAACCGGCCTCAACAAAAATTTCGTGAAGACCCTCGCGCTCAGCCTGGGCTTTAACTGCCTGGGAACCGGGCACGATCAATACCTGTTTGACGCTGTCGGATTTCCTGCGGCCCTTGGCGACCTCTGCCGCTGCGCGAAGATCTTCAATTCGAGAATTGGTGCAGGAACCGATAAATACGCGATCCAATTTGATATCGCTGATGCTCTGTCCGGCGCTGAGCCCCATATACTCCAGCGCCCGCTCCATGCCAGTACGCTTGGTAGCATCGCTCTCTTTACTGGGAGTGGGTACCTGCGCACTGATCGGCGCCACCATTTCAGGGGAGGTTCCCCAACTGACCTGGGGCTCGATGTCCTCACCGCCCAAGACTATGACTTCATCGAATACGGCATCGCCATCGGAATACAAGTCACTCCAGGCCTCTGCCGCGCGATCCCATACCTCACCTTTCGGGGCATAGGGTTTGCCTTTTACGTAATCGAGCGTGATCTGGTCCACTGCAACCATACCCGCTCGAGCGCCGCCTTCGATGGCCATATTGCACACAGTCATACGGCCTTCCATAGACATAGCGCGAATCACTTCACCGCCGAATTCGATCGCATAACCGGTACCACCAGCCGTGCCAATTTTGCCAATAATCGCCAGCACCACATCTTTTGCGGTGACACCCGGACGCAGCTGGCCATCAACGCGAACCAGCATATTCTTCATCTTTTTCTGGGTCAGGCACTGGGTGGCCATCACGTGCTCAACTTCAGAAGTACCGATACCGTGGGCCAAAGCGCCCAGAGCACCGTGAGTCGAGGTGTGTGAGTCACCACAAACTACCGTCATACCCGGCAGGGTCACCCCTGTCTCCGGGCCGATCACATGCACAATGCCCTGCCCCGGCTCGTTAATACCAAACTGGACCACATCAAAATCGCGGCAGTTTTCATCCAGTGTCTGTACTTGGATACGGGAGATATCGTCTCGGATACCACTGACACCCGCAGCCCGCTCAATCGCTTCGGAAGGCACATTGTGGTCAGGAGTGGCGACTAGCGAATCCTTGCGCCAGGGTTTTCGACCCGCCAGACGCAAGCCCTCAAAAGCCTGCGGAGAGGTCACCTCATGAATCAGGTGGCGGTCGATATAGATAAGTGAGGAGCCATCGTCACAATTCTTTATCAGATGATCCTGCCAGAGTTTGTCGTAGAGTGTTTGCCCTGCCACAGCCGTTCCCCTCAATGGTTAAGAGCCTGAGTCTACCCAGACCCAACAAATAACACCAATTTATATTTATTATCCAATGTATTCCCATATGGAATGTGAGGGGCCAACTGCGGTAAGATCCCCGATATCGCTCCAGCCGTACAGTAGTCTGCTCGACTGGAGTAAAACCGATGTATTGTCACAGGAGTAAAAGGTTTGGAACTACAGTGGCTGAGGGCTTTCTTGGCGATAGCCGAACAGGGCTCGGTATCCCAGGGCGCGCAGCAATTGCACCTCACCCAACCCGCTGCCAGTAAGCGCTTGGCAGCCCTTGAGCAACAGCTAGAATCGCCATTATTTGACCGGATCGGTCGAAGGCTACAGCTCACGGACGCCGGTCGCGCCTTGCTGCCCCGTGCCCGCCATATCCTCAATGAAATTAGCGACACCGAACGGGAATTACGAGCACTGAGCAGTTCTGTCAGTGGCAGCTTGCGCATAGCCACCAGCCACCATGTAGGCCTCCATCACTTGCCGCCCGTATTGAAGGAGTTCAGCTTGCGCTACCCAGAGGTGGCCCTGGATATTGATTTTGTCGACTCGGAACAAGCCTACGAAGCGCTAATGGCTGCCAAGTACGAACTGGCTGTAGTGACCCTGGCCCTGAAAGAATACCCGCATCTCAGTGCGGAAGTGATCTGGCCCGACCCCTGCGTTGTCGTCGCCGCACCCGATCACCCGCTGGCTAAGCTTACCGAAATGGAACTCACCGATCTGGCCAACTACCCGGCCATACTGCCCGATATGAACACCTATACCGGGCGTCTAATAAAACGTGAATTTGACGCACAGGGCTTAAAACTCAGCGCAAAACTGGCGACCAACTTTCTTGAAACTATAAAAATGATGGCCTGTGTCGGTCTCGGCTGGAGTGTGCTGCCCCACACTCTCGTCGATAACAGCCTAGCGGTATTGCCGGTTAAAAAACTGCAGGTACTGCGCAACCTCGGCGTAATCAGCCACCGTGGCCGCACCCTCAGCAACCCAGCCAGCGCCCTGCAACAAATGTTATTTGAAGCGGCAATTTAGCCATGATGATTAGCCGCCACGCCTTGTTTCTATGCGCCACTTTTCCTCAATAGAGAGAAAGAAATGTAAAAATGTGCTGCCGGCAGCGGCACAATAAGTATTTATCTGTACACTCCGCGACAAATTCATCACGGAGTGAAGTCAATGAAGAAATCCGCATTTGCCTTGAGCGCCCTCCTCGCCTGCGGAACCGCCAACGCAGACACTATCCTCGGTTTTGATGCTACCGCCGGCGCTTGGCTGCCGAGCTTTAGCGGTAATATCGGTAGCGACGGTTACAACTTGGATAACCTCTCGCTGACCGAAGATAACATCACGTTCATACAAGTCGCTCTGGAGCATCCCATCCCCCTGGTACCCAACGTACTTCTCGCTCACAGCAAGATCGATACTGACGGTTCCGACCAGCTGGAAACTTCCGTTACTTTTGATGATGAAACCTTTGTCGCCAAAACGGAAATCAGTACCGACCTGAGCCTAACCCACACCGATGCCACTCTCTACTACGAAATACTGGATAATTGGGTAAACCTGGACCTGGGCCTGACTGCACGCATGTACAACGGCGAATTTACTGCTGTTGGTGAATCGCAAGCCGAAACCATTGAACTGACCGGCTATCTTCCGATGGCCTACGCCATGGCTCGCTTCGACCTGCCTTTTACCGGCTGGTCCATTATCGCCCAAGGCAACGGCACTGCTTACCGCGGCGATACCCATACCGACCTGACCGCCAAGGTACGCTGGGATTTTGTACCCGCAATAGATTTTGCTATCGAGGCCGGTTACCGTGTAATGAGTCTTGATCTCGAAGAACTTGATGACCTGCAAAGCGATATTGAAATTAAAGGTCCATACATCGGTTTCAACTTACACCTGTAAAAAAAGGCCAAGGAACAGGCCGCGCTCCCCAAAACAGCTTTTGCAGCTGGAACGCCAGCGAGGTATAGCTACCGCGCCGAATCTGCACTAAGGTGGCCCCAACGGGGAGCGCAATTTACAGGTAGAAGCATGAACCCACTGCTCGAAAAACTCGGAATTACCCACCCAATATTCCTGGCTCCAATGGCTGGAGTTTCCACTCCGGCACTCGCCGCTGCAGTCTCCAATGCCGGCGGGCTCGGCTCAATCGGACTCGGCGCCTGCACAGCAGAAAAAGCCGCAGAACAGATCCGACACACCTACGACCAAACCGAACATCCGTTTAATGCAAACCTGTTCTGTCATAGGGCCGCCGATAAAGACCCCACCCGCGAACAAGCTTGGCTATCCTACCTGGCACCGCACTTTGCCGCCCTTGGCGCCACCGCGCCAGCACAAATTAATGAACCCTATCCAACGTTTATTGATAATGAAAAAATGCTGGCAGCACTACTGCAGGAGAAACCGCCGGCAGTCAGCTTTCATTTTGGTCTGCCAAGCGAAGCGTTTATTGTTGCACTAAAGAATGCCGGCATTACGCTCATAGCAACAGCCACCTCACTCGAAGAAGCAAAGCTCGCAGAATCTTTCGGAATCGATATTTTAGTCGCCCAGGGCATTGAGGCCGGCGGACATCGCGGCGTGTTCAATCCCGATAGAGACGAAGAGTTAGGCACTCTTGCTCTGGTACGTCTTCTCTCCTGTCAAAGCCGCCTGCCTATCGTTGCCGCCGGGGGCATTATGGACGGCGCAGGTATACGCGCAGCGCTTTCCCTCGGCGCCAGCGCCGTACAAATGGGTACCGCATTTATTCTCTGCCCAGAATCAGCAGCCAGTGATACCTATCGCGCCGCCCTGCAAAGCGAACGCGCGCAGCATACCAATATTACCGCCAATATCTCCGGGCGCCCCGCTCGCGGTATCACCAACCATTTTTATAACGAACTCAATCTCGGCGCGCCGCCCTTGCCGGATTACCCTATCGCTTACGCGGCCGGTAAGGCTCTTGCCCTAGCTGATGCCAAAGCGGGAACAGAGGATTTCGCCGTGCAGTGGGCGGGCCAAGGTGCACCCCTCGCCCGTGCACTGCCTGCAGCCAGTTTGATGGCCACCTTGGTAGCAGAATTAAATGCAACCAGCTAGTAAAGCGAGCAATTGACTAAAAGTGAACGACCGCAGCTATTGGCCGATCAACAAGAGTTTTGACCTTACCAATAATTAACCGGTACTGAAGAGAAAATTATAATTATTAGCGATTACGTCTTCTCTAATTGGACCGGCAAGATATCAATATAAACCAACGATGCCGACGCCAGTATTTTACAACTCAGCCGCCAATTCAGCGGTATCAAGCAGGGTTCCATATATAGTAAATATACCCAAGAAAAACTGCATAACCTCGGTATTGAAACATTGGGAATTATCCCAATAAATAAAGTTCGGGGCATCGATCTCCACCAACCTCAGCATTTACTCTCTATTTCAAAGCAACACCTTTGGATCCAGATGACTTCGACTGCCTCCAATGCACAATGTAGGACTCTGAATTCGTGACAGAGCATCCCTGAAATCGACCTATTAGATACTCAACGTCAAGTTATCCCTCGTGGGTCGAAGAATTTTTAAAGCCTTAATAATAAACTTACCTTTTCCTGGGCTAAAAATCAGAACCAAATTTCCCCTTAATAAACTCATTTTTGATTTGCACCCCCTCTAACCCGGCAACATCAACAGCCACACACATAAGAACCTGGCCCTGAAAACCCTGCCGGAAAGTGCACACCTAACATTCACTTGTCACACATCGCTAGAGTTTGCTCCACCATTTCGCCACAGAGCCCGAGATAGTTGCAGGGATCGAGCAGAGCATCCAACTCTTTGGCAGAAAAAACCGAACTGATTTCACTATTTTCCTTTAATAGCTCAGAAAATGGACGTCCGCCATCAATCGCCTGGCAACATATTTTGTAGACCAAATCGTGAGCATACTCGCGGCCCATCTTCGCCCCCAACCCCATCATCACTGCCTCCGATGAGACTAACCCACCCGTCATTTTGAGATTGCGCATCATCTTCTCAGGAAACACTTGAAGCCCCTCAAGCGCATAGCGCGCTTGCCCTAGCGCGGATGCGGATAAGCAAAATATTTCTGGCAACACAATCCATTCAATTTCCCATGGCCCGGTGGCACGTTCATGATCCTCAACCATGGCTTCCAGCAGACTCGCAACCTGCTGCCGAATCACAGGAACAGTGGCACTAATAAAAACCGAAGAAATAGGGTTGTGCTTTTGGGGCATGGTGCTGGACGAACCTCGACCGGCAGAAAAGGGTTCAGCAACCTCCCCTACTTCTGTTTGCGCCATCAGCTTAATATCGAGGGCGATCTTGCCCAGCGACCCAGTAATCAAACCAAGGAGACAAGCCACTTCAGCGATACGATCGCGCATGGTATGCCAGGCAATACACGGCGCCCCCAGGCCCAGCTCACTCATCACACCGGCTTGCACTTGCAGCCCCTTATGCCCCAGGGAGGAAAGATTACCCGCAGCACCACCAAACTCTCCTACAAATACCCGCGCCTCAATCTCCTTTAGGCGACTACGGTGACGGTGAAACCCAGCGAGCCAAACTGCCGCTTTATAACCGAACGTGATGGGGACAGCCTGCTGAAGATTACTGCGAGCAACCATGGGGGTATCTTTAAATCGCTCAGCAAGGCTGGCCAATGCTTCCGTAATCGCCTCAACTTCGCTTTCGACAATCCCCAGGGCTGCCTTCATCTGCAACACCGTCGCGGTGTCGGTAATATCCTGAGTCGTAGCCCCCCAATGACACCACTGGCCCAAACCACCACCACATAAGCTCACCAACTGCTGTACAACCCCCAATACCGGGTAACCAATCAGCTCTGTTTGCGTCTTCAACTTTATCAGATCGATTTCTTTGGCATCGCAATGCTTACAAATTTCCTCAGCGGCCTCATTGGGGATAATACCCAATTCACTTTGCACCTTAGCCAGTGCCGCCTCAACATCCAAATAATACTGGACTCTCCCTACATCAGAAAAAATATCGCGCATTGCAGAAGTACTGAAAATATCGCGAAATACCACGGAGTCGATCATTGTTGCAGTCATAAAATGTCCCTTTACGGCACAGTAAGACTCCACAACAGCCAACCGTGTCGCATGACAAAACATGAAAGAGAATGCTGAACCTATCCAAATCAGCCCGAGCGTTGAAAACATAAAACGATAAACGTCAGATTTGATTACCTTTAGCTGAGGTCAGAAATACTGTCAAACAGCAGAGGGCGATCAGCATGCTGATAAAATTGCAATAGCATGAATCGCCACACGATGTAAGCTCAACCTCGAAATTTTAGATTCAAAATTAGTGTAAATGCGAAGATACCACCGCCTCAACCCGTAGAAAAACCTACTGTGTCAAACTAAAAATAGTTTTGATTGTGGAAGTTGACATATGTCAATTTGATTCAAATTTGGCATGCTAATCTTCAAGGCCAAATCTCAATTTTTGGTCCTGGGAATTTGAAACTTTGGCGCATTAACACGCAACGATTATTTTGCAATCGTCACCCATGTCCAGATTGACAAAAAAATGATTCCGCCTCACAGGCTTGGCGACTGGAGTTGTATCAATATATTAAGGTCGGAAAAATGAGTTTCCGTAATGGTTTTCAAAAGGAAAGCCATACAAGGGCGTGCACCACGGAAAACAACTTACAAATACACCAACAATAAAAAATGATTAACGTAATTCATTCTTCACCAGCTACGTGGGAAATTTGAAAAATTGATCCTACATAGTCAGTTTCATACACCCAATTGAAGGAATAACTTGGGATGAGCCAACCTCTATCTACTGAAACTATATATAACAAGCAAGCCGCCAGCTGGAGTCGCTCGGAAAAAATTTTACTTAGCGACTTTACCGCCCGCCCAAGAGTCATAGAAGCTCTTGGAGATATTTCCGGAGCAAATGTATTGGACTTGGGCTGCGGCGAAGGTTACGTATCGAGGATGCTACTGAATCGTTCCGCAGGATCGGTATTTGGCGTAGATGCTTCCTCAGAAATGATTACACAAGCTAAAAAGTCAGCCGCAAAGGAAAAGCTCCCGAACTCGCACTACGCAGTTGGCAATGCAGTAACCTACACAGATTTTCCAACTACAAAATTTGATCACGCTATTGCGGTTTTCCTGTTCAACTATCTTAAAATAGAAGAAATGACAGAAGTAATGGCGAAAGTCAAAAATTTACTCAAAGCAGGGGGCGCTTTCATTTTCACTGTACCCCACCCCTGCCTGCCCTTTATGAAAGAGGAAGCCCCTCCCTTCTATTTTGAACATGATGGCAAGAGCTACCTGGACGGCATAGATCAAACCTTTGAAGGGGAAATATGGAGAAGAGACGGGGTGCCCGTTTCAGTTCGCTGTGTACACAAGACTTTTTCACATTACTTCGATGCACTCAAGTTGGCAGGTTTCCAATCACTACCAGAAGTTAAAGAGCTGTCAGTGACCAAAGAACACCTCAAACTTGACCCGGACTTCTTTGCTCCTCTAGAGGGCTACCCACTGCATGTTTTATTCAAGGTTCAAACCAATGACTAATATAGCACCGAGCAGGTTAATTCAAGCGCAAGCTTGGGGCGCCCAAGATATGACGGCAAAATCCAACTGGAAATTCCACTGGCCTAGCACATGGGAATCAGAAGTTAGAGCACTGGATAATTGGGCGGCAGAACAAAATGACTCAATTAACAATCTGCAGAAAAACTCTATAGCTACGCCAGAATTTGACCAACTTGCCATAAGAGTCAAGCGTGAACTAGAGCTAGGAAGTGGAGTAGCATGGATTCACGGAGAAGATTCTCTCGATGAGTCGACTCTAAATCTTCTCTTCCTTAAAATCAGCCTGGCAATGGGAAAAACCATAAACACCTATGGGCGACTATACGGTATACGCGATACCGGAAAAGACTATACTAGTGAATCAATCCCAGTCTCACAAACCAATGCCCCGACCGGAGTACACACTGACAGCTCACAGCGCACTGTTCTGCCAAAAATCCTTGGGCTGTGCTGTATAATGCCCGCCGTTACAGGAGGGAAGTCAAAAATTGTGTCTGCGTCACAAGTTCACGAAAAACTCAGACAATCCGCTCCACAAAAACTGGAAATTCTCTACAAAGATTACATCAGAGACTTGGTAACACCAGGTAGCGAAAAAAACATAGAAAACATTCAAGAAAATCATTTCCCTATATTTAAATATTCAGAGGATAAATTGACTATCCGATACATGCGCTACTGGATTGAAAAGGGACAAGAACGGATAGGAAAACCACTCTCCAGTGAAGTAACTAGCGCCTTGGACGCCTTGGACATAGAATTGAACAGCGAGGAAAATACACTCAGTTTTTATATGGAGCGAGGTGATATTATATTCGTCGATAACACTAGGATTCTGCATGACCGAGATGGCTTTATTGACACCCCTGAGCAAAAGCGAGTCTATACAAGAGTGTGGATTGACCAATCAGAAGAAACAAAAGAAAAATAGCGCCTCTAGATATAAAGAGGCTGTAATTTAAATTGTGTAACTGCTTATGCCCCCATACTCTATACCGGAGTAACCCATGAGCAAAACAATGAACGATAAAGACCTCGAACAGCAACTCAGTGCCAA
>NZ_JALBWM010000199.1 GCF_023895975.1 Microbulbifer okhotskensis | reverse complement strand
CAAATAGGATTGAACTTCTGAATTAATCTGCTCTCTTGTCACGGTTGCCTCTCCTATAACTTGCAATACTTTTTTATTAGTGGTTAAAAATACAGATCGACATAGCAGGAGATGAGCGAGACAATTAGCTGATCTGTACCAGAGAGCTAAAACGTTCAAACACAACCAAAGGATTTGCTCATGCGTACTGCATTTGCTCTATGCGCGATAGTTGCGCTTACCAACTGTTCATCTGAGACCCCAGAGGAGCGGGCCGCCCGCAATTGCCAGAGCGAGCTAAGCGCATTCTCAATGGCGCAAGCGTTCACTAAGCGCAGACTAAAATCACCGAAAACAGCCGATTTCTCAGGCTGGAATGATTCGGTAGTCGTGTATCAGGGTGACTGCATACATACTGTGCAAGGCTGGGTTGATGCTCAAAACTCTTTTGGAGCCAGCGTAAGAACTCACTACGTTGCCAAGCTCGAATACCTCAAAGATGAAGATAAGTGGCACTTGCACAGCCTGAATATGTAGCCGCAGCCCCTGCCCGAAACCCCGCTGCACCCGGGCAACCCCCCTCTACTATGCCGATTTTATAAAGAGCTCTGGCAGCGCTTAGGCTGTCAGTTTGTTTGAACTACTCTGTTTTACCTTCAGGGTTTTCGCTTACACTTCCTGTAGGTTGAATATTTTTGTTGGGGTAACACGGCTCCCCGTAAATATCCGGCCTGAGCTCCTCACGAGTTACGGCGCCTTTAGTGAACTGCTCAATTGCGCGGCAGAGCCTCGGTGGAACTTTTCGAACTCCGCGGTTCCACTGCGATACGCACGCTGGTGACACGCCAAGCAGGTCGGCAATTCGTTTTTGCGTCCCCATCAGGGAAACGGCTTTAGAGATAGCGTTCATGCAGAAACAATAGCAATTGCTATCGCAAATGGCAATAGCAAACCGTAATTTACATTTTGCTAAGGTCTGGGACGATTAGCTAATGGATATACGAGATACCAGAAGAGAAAACTTGCGCCAACTTGTGAATGAATTCGGCACAAAAGCCGGATTTGGGCGCCACTATAATGTAGACCCCACGTACATATCTCAGATACTAAATGGGCACCGCAACCTGGGTGAGAAGGCCGCTCGCAAGCTTGAAGCAACCATGGGGCTTCCCAAGCTTGCTCTTGATAACCTGCCCGAGAAAGGCTCGTCCGAGGGTTTATCGTCCGGCCAGGTTAATGTCGTCCCCGGGCCTAACATCCATAGGAGTGTGCCGCTAATCAGTTGGATTCAGGCTGGTGGATGGTCGGAAATCATTGATAATTTCCAGCCCGGCGAAGCCGAAGAGTGGCGTGAAACCACCGCCCGGGTGGGACCGCACGCCTTCGCCTTGCGCGTTGAAGGGGATTCAATGACTGCACCCAGCGGGGTATCCATTCCTGAGGGGTCGGTCGTAATTATAGACCCTGATGCCGCATACATTAACGGCTCCATCGTCGTCGCCAAGCTAGTGGACACGCAAGAAGCCACCCTAAAAAAGCTGATTATCGACGGACCTAACCGATACTTAAAGCCATTAAATCCGGCATATTCTCCCATCGCTATAAACGGCAATTGCCGCATTATCGGCGTAGCCAAAAAAGTGGAGCTTGACCTGTAAAACCCAACCACCAAGGATGGTATCGTATGGAAACTAAGACCGAGCTCCCAGAACCACGCAACCCAATAGTATTTAACCTCCTATTTACAGCTGCTGCAGCAGCCGCAATTGTGATTGCGCTCGTAGATAGTTCAAAGGCAACGGATGCAGTAAATGCCAGGGCTTGCAAGAGCGCACTGATGCTATTGGCAACCCGGCCATCGTCGGTTGAAATCATTGACGTCAGCTCCATACGGGGAGAGATGACAAGGGAAGAGGGGTTTGAGTGGGCCAAGGCAAGGGATGTGCCAGAAAGAGGGCTCAAGCGAATCGAAGAATTCATTGATGGCTCACCTATGCAGAGGAGCTTTGTGACGATTGACTACGCTGCAAGCGAGAGTCTTATCGGAGACTACCGCACCAAATTTCTATGCGGCTTTGTGACGAACGTTTTTGGCGGCGAGATCTTTGACACCATTACTCACCAGAATAAAGACTATCTTTACAAGGACATATTCCAGTACGGCCGAAAGGAACCAGAAGGTGTTAACCTGGTCAACCAGGTGGAGCACAGCAACATTACAGACCGCCTCGTCTACCTCATGTCGCTTGCAACCTCCCCATAAGTGGTACGCTGACAACCTGACAGTGCCGACTCCGCCCGCAGCATAGACGCCCCTCTTTGAAGTCCGCCTACGAGCGGGCTTTTTTATAACCCGCCGCATGCTAGGCGGCTAAACCCCTGAAGCGACCTGCATCGACTTTTAGGCACACCTTTCACACAAAAATTAGCATTTGCTATTGCGCAATTACGATAGCAAATGCTATTGTCTTTCTAACAACTCAGGGAGAACACCCATGTTAGGAAGCAGCTCAACCGCCCCCACCGAAGACGCTCTTAGCAGCTATGAGCGTCACCAAGACTCTCTACCGGACGAAACCGCAGCTGATGTAGAGCGCGCTGAAGCTGGCATTGTTGAATACGTCCTCGAGTGCATTCTCTCTGGTGATGACAAACGCCCACTCATTGAAGCCATGTATCGCCGCCGCTTTCTTGAAATCGCTCTCGATGAACTCGACAAGTTCCAGCTAAAGGACATCCTCCAGTGCGCGACCGCAAACGAGAAATTCTCTCGTAGCTGTGCATTAAAGCTAGCCAGGGAGTACCACGAAGAACTTGAACCGCGCGCAGCAGAAGAGGGGCATATCGAAGGGCACCCACTTTCCCGTAGAAAACCCACACAAGACGAAATTGAAAACACCGTATTTTTTATTGAGATGCACCTATTCCGCGAAACGGGAGCACTCAGTAATGAGTCAGCGTTAGCTCGAGAGATGCTTGATAAGCACATTGGAAAGTTTCTCGAAAAATACGCCGAAGATTGCGATTCAACCGGAAACGGAAAAATTGCTGAAATCGCCATCAGCGGTGACCACGCAGAAGCGGGGTATCAATATCACTCCGTAGCAATGGAAACCGTAAGGTTTATTGCTGAGAAATACTTCTGGCGATTCGCTCATGCTGCTCGCGATGCCGGCTGCCTTGAATTGCCCGGTCATGAAATTGTTCAAAATTATTAAGTATCCTCTCTCAAATAAAACAGGTGAACCCATGGAAAACGAAGAAAAAATAATTGCCTACAATGGTTTTGATAAAGACCTGCAGTGCCGTGGTTATCAGTATGAGATAGGTAAAACCCACCTCCATGAAGGTGAAGTTGAGGCGTGTCATAGCGGTCTTCACGCCTGTGAATATCCACTAGATATATTTAGTTATTACTCCCCAGCTGAATCCAGATTCGCTGTAGTGGAAGCGTCAGGCCAGATTGCACGCAGGGGAGATGATTCAAAAATTGCAGCGGCATCACTCACGGTTAAAGCCGAAATAAAGCTACCTCAGTTAATACAAAGCGCTGTTGATTGGGTTATTTCTCGGGCCGAAAAAGATGGTGAGACGGCCGCCGATGACGAAAACCAGAGCGCAGCCACTAACACCGGAAACCGGAGCGCAGCCACTAACACCGGATACCAGAGCGCAGCCACTAACACCGGAGACCAGAGCGCAGCCACTAACACCGGATACCAG
>NZ_JALBWM010000198.1 GCF_023895975.1 Microbulbifer okhotskensis | reverse complement strand
CGAGCAGTACAGTGACTATGGGGCTATAGCTGTATGAAACTGTCCGAAGTGTTGACATATCTGAACTTGAGATATTGAATCCAAGCAATCGAAAGTAATGGTCGGAGTTGGCCATAAATTCGTTGGGTATGTGGAAACCATGCAAAAATTAATAGTGCCATGAAAATAGGTGCTGAGAGGTTTTCGATGAAGTTCCAGCTCAATGATGTTGGATTTGTTCGGCTACACAATCTCGATAGAATAGTGGAGGATTTCCTTGTCTATTCGCGGAGCATGGTAGTAGCTGATACATGGAGTTTCTATTGTGCAGCAATATTAAGCTTTTTCAAGCTTCAGCGCTTGGATGCCCTTGTTCGAAATAATGTTAACGTAAGAAAAGTACTTCGATACTTCAATAAATCGGGCAATCTTGGCAGAGCATATTCTTGTCAGAATGGATGTTGACATCAGAATGGCAAGTATTTTTAGTTTTCTCATTGACTGTGATTTTATTGCTGTAATTGTGAGTTGCTTAACTGTTAACTTGCCGTGTGAGTGAATTGTTCTGGGCGGTTTTTCATATCCGGTTTATAGTGGATCAGGCACTGGGGTATCGCTTTTCGTCCGGAATAACACTACTCAGCTCAGTAGGCTACGGAAAAACTTCTTAACATCCTTTAGGGGTTTCTGACAGGGGTTGATTCTTTGTGGCTGAGCCCTGTTGGCAGATTGGTAGATACAATAGGTGGCTGATAAGTCCGCATACTGTGGGAGCAAAAGCGGGCTAGGCCCGCAGGCTTTGACAAGATGTGGGTAGCAATACGCCTGAGTATTATCCGAAAACTATTTACTACCGGGGAATGGGTTACTCAACAGTAAAGCCTATTTAATATATTAGCAGTACTAATGGCGCCAGCCGTCACAGTACATGAGGTGAGGGTAGTGCAGGCTGGCTTGGTGTATTCACCATTTCAAAGTTAATCCAAGTTGATTCTAGAAATTTCTTCTTCTTTACAGAATCCGTTGGCCTTCAGTGGTGCTTGTAGGTAAAGGGTATAAGTCAAAAGGGTATAGTCACTTGAATCTGCCCTGCAGGTAAAACCCATAGATTTTGCAAAGGTGTCTACGCGCTTGTTTTGTGCAGATTCAATAGAGTAGATTCGCTCAAGTCCCTGTTCGCGGGCACAGTCAATCAGCCGTTGTAGCATTAAACGCCCCAGGCCCAATCCCTGCCAGTCATCACTGACTACAACAGCACACTCGCAGGCGCGCCCATCTAGGTCGAGGGCATAGTGTGCAATTGCAGCGGCATGCTGAGCGTGATCGCTAGTGCAGATGGCAATAAAAGCTTCATGAACGTGGTGATCATTATCAGTGAGTAACTCCAGAAGTTTTTGGCTGGCTTTACAGCTGCCGCCAATGAAGCGATCACGACGAGTCTCCGGGGATAACTGCTCTATCATCTCTTTCTCCAGCTGACCATCACTGTGGCAGATGGGACGAATTGAGACTCTGCGTCCATTTCCAAGGGTAACCAGTTCAATCTGGTGCTCATTACTCATACTGCTGTCAAATGACATAACAACTTCAATCCTGGCTGCTCATGGCAGCTTTGTTTTAAACGTTCGCAACAGGGGGTGGGTTATCTCAAAGATAGTCGCTCGCGCTGCGAACGTGGAACAATGTTACGGTCCTGGGGCCGATTCCCCTAACAACCGCTTTATATAAAGCTATAAGGGATAGATGTTTAAAGGATGGAACTATACAGTCAGTCTTTTTATGTTATAGTGACGCAGCTGACTTTTCTCAGCTGCGTCATTTGTAGGCCGGTAATCCGCCGGTAGCCCCCCCGGAATTTTTCTAAATTCTTCCTGGAAATTTCTACTGAATGCCGCGCGCCGGTAACGTATACCGGCGAATAGACGGCTGTACACGCTGGGAGCAACTAGAGCTCCCGATGTCGACTCCGATTTCTCTTTTCGCTCCCCTAGCTGGGTGTGCGTGTGTTTGATTGCGCCTACGGCGCAGTTCGAGGTTTTTTATGTTGTTTGAAGATCTGGGCCTAGCCCAGGAAATTGCTCGTGCAGTCGCTGAGCAGGGATACACTGCGCCTACACCAATTCAGGCAGAAGCTATTCCGGCGGTTATGGAAGGCAATGATATTATGGCGGCGGCCCAGACGGGTACTGGCAAGACAGCTGGTTTTACTTTGCCGTTATTGCACCGTCTGAGTAAGGGCGAGCGTGCCCGCAAAGGGCAGGTGCGCGCATTGGTACTGACACCAACCCGCGAGCTGGCGGCTCAAGTATTTGATAATGTTCAGGGTTATAGCCGGTACTTGCCTATGCGCCATGCGGTAGTATTTGGTGGAGTGAAAATTAATCCCCAGATCTCCCGTCTTCGCGGTGGCATTGACATTTTGGTCGCCACACCGGGAAGGTTGTTAGACTTGCACAATCAGGGTGCCATTCGGTTTGATCGCCTTGAGGCTTTGGTCCTCGATGAAGCCGATCGCATGCTGGATATGGGATTTATCCACGACATTAAGCGGGTACTGAGAGTGCTGCCGCCGAAACGTCAGAACCTGCTGTTCTCTGCTACTTTCTCCCCTGAAATTCGCAAGCTGGCCAAAGGGTTGGTGACAAATCCCCTCGAAATTGATATTAGCCCCCGCAACACCACGACCAATACGGTACAGCAGAAGCTGCACCCTGTGGATAAGGCGCGCAAAACAAAACTGCTGAGCCATTTGATCCGTGAAAATAATTGGCATCAAGCGCTGGTATTTAGCCGCACAAAGCATGGCGCTAATCGCTTGGTTAAGCAGTTGGAAGGGGATGGTATTTTATCGGCAGCCATTCATGGTAATAAAAGCCAGAATGCTCGCACCAAAGCCCTGGCGGAATTCAAAGCCGGTAAGGTTCAGATCTTGGTTGCAACTGATATCGCCGCCCGCGGAATTGATATCGATCAATTGCCTCAGGTCGTAAATTTTGACCTTCCTAATGTCCCTGAGGACTATGTACACCGCATTGGCCGTACAGGTAGAGCAGGTGCTCAGGGGCAGGCCGTTTCCCTGGTCAGTGCCGATGAGATCAAGCAGTTACGTGACATTGAGCGGTTGATCGGCAAGCCCATCGAGCGCGAGGAAATTGACAGGTTTGAGCCGAATCATGAGCTGCCCACATCTGGTAACCCTAAGCGGGGAGGGGCGCAAAAGCCCAGCGCAAGTAAGCGCACTGGCCCTGCACGTAATAGTGAGGGTGGAAATGAATCCCATAGTAGCCGTGGAAATGCCCGCGGCAAAGGTGTGGGACGCGGTAACGGCGGGCGCAATGGCTCCGCTAGCAAGGGGAACAGTGGTGGTAATGGTCGAGGGCGCGGAGCAGAGTCTGCGGGCACTGATGGCCAGCGTCCACAGCGCGCACCTCGACGTCGCCCAAGTGGCGGACGTTCAGAGAGCGCCTAGCGCATTAGAGAGTTACTGTTGAAAAAGCGGCCTGAGGCCGCTTTTTTTTTGCTTCGATTTTTTGTGGCTATAGTCAGGGTGTGCAGAAACCTTTTTTCACTCTCGAGGCGATTCATGGAGGCTGCTTTCCTGCAGCGAGCTTCATACGAGAAGCAGTATTTGAGTATATAGATTGCAATCAGTCCCGTGCTTCAAGCACCAAGGGCCAGGGCTGTCCCATATAAATCAGCTTAAATGGTGGCTGTAATTATCTTGTCTAA
>NZ_JALBWM010000197.1 GCF_023895975.1 Microbulbifer okhotskensis | reverse complement strand
CGACTACCAATAATCCACTAGCAAGAGCGGTTACACAGAATTATTTACACCCTCTCAGTAATCTACGGTGATACGGCCTCAAACCTGGAAAACCTATATCTATCCTTGTGGTAGAAATGGGCAATTATCCCAGTCATGAAAAACTGCTTTCCCGTGGCGGCAGAGTGCTAAGCCTTTGTAACTGGATGTATATCCCAGGGAGATCTAAGATTAGTTGTTGCTTCTGTAGTTCCTCGAATATTGATTTGAATGGTTAGCTGCGAGAAAAATAGCTATGCACTTCAATCTTGAATGCAGGTAACGGTTTTTGCCCCAGACCGTTCAATCATTTTTACGATTGCAGACTGAACCACTTCATCCTCGCGTATGTCACCTTCAGTCACAAATTTTTCACTTTGTGGCTCTGCACCTTCTTCTACGACGAACTCAAGGAAAACTTCTGTTGGTAAGACTTTATTAGGACCAGAATAAACGATGGCTATCGTCGGGTAACCCTGAAATCCCATGTTTAATTTTTTAGATATTCTCTTCTTTGACTTCTCTAAATTCATAGATGAATCATCTGTTCAAAGGACATAAAGAGGTTGTATAAAAACAACTAAATTTTCCTGGTCGGCTCCTACAGGAAAAGTAGAGAAACAAGCCGCTGAGGTTGCATCTAATTACAGATGGCCTCCTCTTGCTGAGTATTCAGCCAAATTTAAAGTGACATAAAAGCAATCTAGTTTTGTATAGCCCGAAAGTCAGGCGGGGGCCCGTGGAACCGGAGCCGCGCCGCCTGTGCTTATCGCTTAAAGAGGCTGGACTTTTGTTGCACACGGTCCTTTTTGACCCTGTCCAACAACAAACTCGACTTTTTGACCATCCGCGAGTGACTTGTAACCGCCCACTTGGATTTCAGAATGGTGTACAAACAAATCTTTGCTTCCATCGTCTGGAGTGATGAAACCAAAACCTTTATCTGCATCGAACCACTTAACTGTGCCAGTACTCATATTTATTTCTTCATCTACGGTGAGTTTAATTAACTAGTTCTGCTATCACCATTACAAAACTAGAGTTAAATTACGTTAAGTTTCGCCTATAGTCTTTTGAATAAAATACATCCATAGAACTTTAAGCGGTGGACTCCCAAATACATAATAGCGCTGGCGAGGACTGGAAATCCGCGTAGCGGTTTGCAGGTCCAGCAGAGGGCGAACACGCCCAACCATCGTTGGTTGTCCTGGTCTCATTCTGAGGCCAAAAAGCCTTCTCGTTAACGGGCAAATCGAGGTTCACCTTCGATGGCCACTGAAGCCCTTTACCTACTAGGCAGAACTTGAATAGTCACGAGGGCCCCGAGCCCGAACGGCAAGGCAGGGATAGCTTATCCTATGGAAACCCATGAGATCAATATCGGAGTCGATACCGACAGTAGACAGCTTGGTGCCAATATGGGATTCGCTGGCCAATTCCTGAGCGTTACCAATGAAATTGACGCGATTTTACCGCTTCAACCTGCTTGAGAGCTCAATGAACCCACAAGTAGGCTTGCCTAGGACGACGCACAAGTCAGGCCTGCCTATCGCAGACCTAACCTAACCCAACACAGATTGGAAGCTTTGCAAAGTCGGCCGCTCGTACTGCTAAAACAGACAAGCTGGATACCATAGGCGTAGCCTACTATGTTGAAACCATCAAACCCAGGGTTCCAGCTATAAAACCACATAAATCAAGCGTTATTAGCGATTTACCAGCTGTATGAAGCCTGAGGTTGGAGGTGAGCGTTATGCAAAAGGGTCACTTCAAGCGCATGCCAAAATCCGTAGCTAAGCCCATTCGGGCTATCTTGAAAGCCATCAAGGGGGAGTTTGAGACTACCGATAATCAGCTCGATAAGATGGATAATAGTATTGCCGATTGACGGCAAAAGCCTGATTTCCGACTAAACAGTAACGATCTGTATGTTTTTTGAGCGCTCCTGATGGAAAGCTTCCTGAGCAGATGAGACTAAACCCGAAAAAAAGTCAGCACTCGCGGGTATTGCCCCAATAAATGGGGCCAGGGGGCATCCGGGGAAAGGACCACCTTCTCGACAGGCGGAGTCGTGTGCGGGTAGTTCTGTTTGTTTCCATAACATCGGCGTTCGGAGTCACTCCAGGCCAACCTCCGTGGATGAATGCCTGGTCAGCTGCTAGCAAGCAAAAAATCGCCATGCAGTATGCATGAGAAAGAAGCTTGCCATTCTGAATACGATGGTTAAAAACAACCCTTGGAGCATGAAGCTATGGAATAGGTCCTTGTTGAAAAATCATAGTCACTTGCTAACTCCTTATAGACCGCTGAGCGTTACCTCAATCTCACTAGCGATGGCTGATAGTGAGCGACCCTCATATTGATTTGCCAGTTCAAATGCGGCATCTATGGGTGCGAAAAGAACATGGGGATTACTGAATGATGGGATGTCACCGATGGCATAGTGACCATAATAGCGGGAGCCAGGGAATTCACATACACTCCAGCAACCGCCGTTTTTCTCAATGAATAGCTCTCCGATGAAGTGTCCAACACGAGTAATAATCCAGGTTGTATCATCATCGATGTTTTCCTGTTCCGATACCCAGCTGCTTATTGGCTCAAGAAAATTAACTGGATTAAGAAGCACTTCATATAGATTTTAAAAGCCTAAATTTTCGAAAAATCATAAAGAGCCGCATTCGGTCTTCTAGAAATTAATTGAAGCCCATTTTTGTCTTTTGATCTCCTTGATCATTCACGATCGCGACTAGAAAGTTAATATGCCGGAATTAACCGTAGATAGTTTTTGTAAGTTTTGCACGAAAATGGAAGCGCAAAGACTGTACTAAAATTGCATATAGTAAGTCGTCGGTCGCCTTGAGAAAGCAATCTACTGTTCTGAACAAGACAGTCAAAACAAAAAATAATATTCAGCACGCAGTGTGAGATCACCTGGTTTTGTTATGCGCTTTCGTAGAAATACACCCTGCAGCCTGTTATTTTTGCCAGGTTGCGTATTTGTGTGCCACTAAGTTTATTTAAGAAAATAAGCGTATCGGCGCATTCTATTGTTGCTATCTCTGCTAGCTCAAATGCCTTACCCTTTCCTAGATATGTTGCAGAATTCATAGGTGAATCCAAGCGTTTACTACCTCCAACCTTCTTTGTCCTAGAAACCCCTCTTCTCTGTATTAAGCCCCCGACAACCAGTCCTCCTATATTTTTAATCTCAGAAGAAGCTTCTGCTAGACTCTCATCGATATTTTGTGTTTTCATCGAGAATAATCCTGCGATAAGGCATCGGCAGCCGAATAGATTCTCTTTGGCTCGTAATTTCATTGGTTCTACGGTTCCACCGCGAAAAGTAATACTGCTTTTGTTTGCTAGGATATTAGTGCGCCATTGGATCAAAGTATGCCTCCCATGTTCGAGCGCCAGTTTGTTTTGACCTTGCCTTTTTCATGTAGATCATTGCATTTTCGTAGGTAGAGCAATTCATGAGTGCTACGCCAAGATTGTAAAATGCATGCTTATTATTGCTGCCTTGATCTATCGCTTTTTTGAGATATTTGATTGCTTCTTTATGGCAACCCATGTCACACAGAACAGTGCCATAAATGATGAGAGTCACCTTATCATTAGGGTGCGTAGCTAAAGCCTTTTCAAGCAAGCATTTAGCCTCGTGATAATTCTGCTCCCTCTTGGAGCTATCTTTCCAAATTTCATCTCTCACAACACTTCGGACAGTTTCATACAGCTATAGCCCCATAGTCACTGTACTGCTC
>NZ_JALBWM010000196.1 GCF_023895975.1 Microbulbifer okhotskensis | reverse complement strand
GCCCGCTGGAATTTCTAGTGGGTAAGCGTGTGTCGCTTATGTTGGCAATCTAGCAAATTCTTCGAAAATTAATTTTCATTAACCAATAGTTGTATATGGCGAGATATCTTTCAAGACTTGTTCGACGCCTCTTGATCTAAAGTGCTTTGCGATCTCCATAATTGAAATGTCTCGACCTGTTCTTGGGTCTCTGTAAGTTTTCTTAATACTTCCTCCACTTATAAGCATCTGCTCAAAAATCGATCTTTCATCCAGTTCAACAGCTAACATCAGTGGCGTGTATCCTCTAACAGGACTGGCGTGCTCGGCGTTAACATTGGCACCGCTATTGATTAACAGTGAAGCGATGCATCGTAGCTCACCTACATTCATATGCTGATGTATATTTTTATACTTAATATCAATGCAGAGTTGTTGAATAGGTCCATACAGGCCTATACCGATGGAATTGTCGAAAGACTTCTTTTGGTGGTCTAGAGTAAAACTCGATAGGCCTTGGGTTTGACGCCGAATTGAATCCAGCGCTTCGGGCGTAACTGGCATAGAGCTTTGGTGCTTTTTACAGAGCTTTGGATCTTTGAGTATACCAATTAGCTTCAAGCAAACATTTAGGGCTGTTTGCTCATCAGTTTTACCACGGCCGTTAGGGTCTGCTCCCATTTTCAAAATAGCCTCAACAATGTCAAGTCGACCTGATTCGACAGCCGAAATAATAGGTAATAGTCTTTTCTTTTGAGTCCTGGTGTTGATAGTCTTTGCATCATGCAAAGCGATGCTGATCAATTTAAATGTTTCATCATTGAGTGTACGGTATATGGGGCCGCCGAAAATGATATTAGCTTCGTTAAACTCAGTGACGTTGAGGGCCTCAAGCGCCATTAAAATAGGCGTATCCCCAACCTCGGACTTAACATTAACGTCGGCTCCCTTTTCAATCAGATTTCGACAAACTTCAACATCTTCGTTCAGCGCAAACCAAACAAGTTGGGGCATGGCTCTCTGCCAGGTATCGCCTACTTTTATGGTGCGGTTTGGATATCTGTAATCCGGCTTTACTTCTGACGGACCCAAAACCAACGGACCTCGTGCTGTCATCGACGGTTTACATTCTACCCCTGGGAAAAGGCCTGCTTTAGGAAACACCAGATCAAAGCTTGATCGCCAAAGGTCGATCTCCCATTCTTCAATGTTGTCCAATACCTTCTGGGATGGTTCTGAACTTGTTATTGATGGGATATCGTATCCAAAGATTACCTGCACCCACTTAATCTGCTTGAGAAAGACCTTATCTGGCTTTGGCTGGCACGCTGCAACAACAATCGCTTCCTCGGCAATATACTTTTGATTTTCTCCGGCAACAAACGCGGCCTTTTCAAATGCGTTTTTGTAAAGCTCATTGGCCTTCTTTAAATTTCCTGAGAATACGTGCCATCGGGCATCATGCCAATCGACCCAATAATCAGTCTGCTGAAACTTTTCTGATGCATTAATCAGATCTCGGACTTCTGGAATGATGCGTTGATATTGTTCGGGTTCTGATTTCTCGACGGTACGCCTCAGTTCAAACTGAAGCCGAGCAATATGACTTCCAGCCGGGCCCAGTGATTGTAATAAGCCAGCCTGTATTGATCTGATTTCTTCATCAATGTCGGCCTTACTTTCTGCGCCCCACAAAGCCAGTCTAGCTTCGCTCATAAGAATACATCCAAGCTCATCCCGCTTAATAAAGTCACATGAGCGGGCAAGAAAAAGCAATGGTTTGATCAGGTCCCAATTTATCAAAATTGGGGTTTTGTCATTTGGGGTATTTGGCTGTGACAACAAATATAGGGATTGTGCAGAAGGTAGATCGTTACCTCTTCTCCACGCTGCAATCATATCTCGACGTTCCTTATCGATGTTCGCCAAGTACGCATCCCAGTGTGGTTCATTATTAGAGAGCCAGGTAAACAGCGCATCGACGGATCCTGAATCAGAAGAAAACCAGAAGCTTGGGTGAGGCCCTCCAAATTCATTATTGAATGCCACAACAAAACCAATTACCCGATCTTTGATGCCCGTTCTGATTAGAATATCCAGAACAGACTCTCGGCTTAAGCCGTCCGCTGGAAATGCTCCGGCGACGTTGTATAGGTAGTTACTAATGAATTGAGCTAAAGACTTCGATATCTGATCGGCAGCGGTATGCCCGATAAATTTATCAGCGACATTCGATAAATACTGCTCAAGGGCAATGTCAAACGCCCTTGGATCATAAACCCCCTTTGCCGTCATCTCGTCCAGGCGCTTCTTATCTTTCTGCTGCAGCTTGAAATCAAAACTGCGCAGGAGATACCGAAGCATCTCAAAGGGCGTTGGGTATGGGTAATCAGCAGGCATTCAACATTCCCTGTTTGTTGATAATGTTTCTTATATCTCGACTAAAATTCAGCCAGGCTCTACGGTCGCTAGGCGTTGAAGGGACGGTCAGGTGATATGACTCTTGCATACTTGCTACCGTTTTTTACCTTCCCCCCGATTTGATCAGCATTCTAACTTCCTGATTAATGTCTTTGTCATTGCTATATCGTCTCATTTCAATCCTCCCAGTACGGTCGGCTTCGCGAGGAAGCCGACCATTTGCTAAGGCTTATTTACCCTTAGCAGGTCCGTTTCCACGACCACCACCAGAAGGATTACCTGTAGTGCTTGGCCAGTTACCGCCCGGACCAGGGTGACTTGAAGGACCACGATCGCCGCTGTTTGAATTTGATTTAGCCATTTTCATTTCCTTTTGCTTAGTTAAGCCCGAATTGGGTTTGTTCAGAGTACATCCATGGCATTTAGCTATCAGCAAGTCGGTTGGCAGGAAAAAATCGAATTTTACATATATTGCGTGCGGTAGTGGATTACCTGCTGCTGAACCTGGCCACACTAGAGCGCGAAGTTTTCTCTGTGATCTATCTCGACACCCAGCACCGCGTGATTGCTTACCGCGAAGAGTTCCAGGACACCATCAATGCCTCCAATGTATACCCCCGTGAAATCGTCAAGCGCGCCTTAGAGCTGAATGCGGCAGCAGTGATCATCGCCCACAACCACCCCTGCGGCCTGCCTGATCCCAGCCAGGCGGATATCTGACTGACCGAGCGCCTAAACCAGGCGCAGGCCTTGGTGGAAATCCTGGTGTTGGATCACATCATTATCGGCGGCGAGGCCAATTTAAGTTTTCCTGAGAAGGGGTTTTTATAAGCCCCACCCCAACACAACCGGCGAGCAATGCCCGCCCTTGGATAAAGCAGTGAGTGTACAGAGCCCAGTCTATAACCAGAGCCCAGCGCGCCCCGAGATCTAAAAACGCTATGATGTCGGTTTTGAACCGCCCACTTCCCTTTTACCGTCTACTGCTGCGCAATGGTAAAGCTAGTCGTTTCCGCTTACTGGTGCGCAACGTAGAGCGCTTGCTGAATCTTTACCAGCATCTAGCCACCGCCCAGGAGAAGCCTTCTACGGGTATTAGAGGCTGGTTCCGTAAACGTGCCTACCTGCGGGATCTTTGCCGCCGCCTCAGCCGCATGAAAGAGGCCCTTTTAAGTTAGTTATCTTCCATTTTGGCGTTCTTTCGGGTTGAGCCCGCACTGATCTTTGAATCCTACAACCCACGGCCCAACGGTTTGAAGTGGAGTTTTAAATTGATTGTCAAGTTAAAGTCCTGCGGTTTGGTAGTCGGGTTTCAAATTGATTTCATGGTCCATAGTTGGGGCAGGGCTGTCCCATATAAATCGGTGTAAAAACGAACAGAATAGACCTAAAATA
>NZ_JALBWM010000195.1 GCF_023895975.1 Microbulbifer okhotskensis | reverse complement strand
GAGCGGTACAGTGACTATGGGGCTATAGCTGCATGAAACTGTCCGAAGTGTTGTCCTTAAGAATATGAATAATTTGATCAACTTCTTCAGGGTTGATTAAACTTGTCCCGTCCTGCCTGTCATAAGACTTTTTCCCTCTGGAACTGGTATCCAGCCACGTTACCGTTGATCTTAATGCCTCAGGACCATTACGATAAAATTCAGGTATATTCCGTTCTCCAGTTTCCAGTCTCTTGTCGTAGAAAGTATGTGATACCAAATCACCAATAGGCTCTGCCATACGATATTGAGTCAATAAACTACTGCCAACTTGTTGACCATAAGAAGACTCAAAAGCCTTTTCAAAATCACTCATAAAGACATGAGATAGCGCTGGCTCAACCTTAGGAACACCGAGGTTACGAAGAATCACATTCTTGTGCTCATCTTGGTACAGAGGTGGCAACTGCTTGTGGTCACCAACCAGTAAAACTCGCTTGGCAGACTGCATAGCAATCGCTAGTTCAGAGGATATAGAGCGGGCTGCCTCATCAATAATCACCCAGTCATACTGCACTGTGTTGATGCCCAAATGACCAAGCCCCATACCTACGCAGGTGCCACAAACAAGCGTGCGAGACCTAGCCAAGAATTCTTCGTAACTTCCTGGGTTAGTAGCCAGTCGCTCCTTATAATCATCGATGATTTGTATCAACGCTTTCACTCGGCGATATTCATGAGGACCAATGCCATAAAGCTGATTAATCTTTTCATCAATTTTTTCAGCCGCATTACTGAGATCAAAACTCAAAATATCATATTGCTCTGTTAACTCATTCTTCAACTGGCTTTCTAGAGATGCAATAGTTTGGGTAACGCTCTTGATATAAGATTCATCCTCTCCGTCTTTTGCATCACTTTGAAGCCGTATCAGGTTCTTGATCTTTTTCTTGATGCCAAATTCAACACCTAGCAAAGCTTCTAAGTAATCTGAATCCAACCTTAGAGCGGGCTGAAGATGTAATATCCGTTCTTTCAATTCAGCAATGAAGGATTGCCTAGTAGACTCAATAATATTCCTCGAATATACATCCTTTAACCCATCGGACACTGAAGATTCTCGATTACTGAATCTAACAATATCAATAGGCGTTTCAAGGCGATCACAATGTGATCGAATTCGATCAACAGCTGTATTAACGGCCTCATGGGACTGACTCACCAATAAAATATGGTTTGCATGGTCCTGCTCTAACAAATAATGAACAAAGGCGGCTATAAACTCTGTTTTACCCGTTCCAGGAGGACCTTGTAATAATGATAAAGGCCCCTTACTGAATAACATGCGGAATGCACTGCGTTGAGCTTCATTCAAACTGATTTTTTTATCTTTATCTTCTCTATCATAACGAGACAATTGATCATCAGTCGGGCCATCATGAAAATGGACAGGCTTCATGTCCTGTAGAGGATCAAAATAACTCACCAGATCAGGCACGACAGAAGACTGATTTAATACTCTCTCCATCGCTTTTTTACGACGAGTATAAGATGCCCGATCTTTCTTGGTTCTAAGATACAAAATATCACCAAGCTCCGGGCCTTTCTTATTGGTTAAAGGCAGTCTGACTTCTGAGCTAGTAGATTTTTCAAGAATAATCTTTCCAAGATTGAATTCTCTATCACCTACCTTCTTGATGACAGACACCTCATCATCTCGATTAAAGCTATCAAGAATTTCAGAATCAGAATCGTAAGGGATAATCAGTTCATTTCGTTTCAAATCAGGCTGAGGGTCATCGCCAACTTCAATACTTGGCAATGCTTCAGTTTCCGCTTCAATGATAGCCTTCCAGATATTTCTAGTGGTCAACTTTTCATCGATTGAGCGAGGAATTGAATCAAGATCAGAGCTAATGAAATTATCCGTACTAGCATCTACATCTTGTGGGGCTGGTGAAGCGACTTGCTCCATCAGATTTTTGATTTCGTGAATATCCTTATCATCTTCAATTGGATTAGCAATATTTTTACAATCAGGTAAAAAGGTTTCTTGCTCTAATAAGTGCTTATCCAAAGCAGATAAGTCGTTATACCCTGTAAGGATTTCGATACTCAGATTAAGTACCAACTGACTTTCACTCTTCACCCATACAGGAACACCATCAATCGCCCTAGGAACTAGTGCATTTTCAATCAGCACGGCTTCTGTATTAAAGAACACATCCAGAAAAGCATTCACACCATAGAATGAAACTTTAACAGAGTTGTCTTTTTGGCGAGACTTTTCTATATACACATACAGCTCACCGTTATCAGGAAAAATAGTAACTGCCTCTTCGAAGTCACGTCGATTCAGACTCACACTAACTTTACTGATCGAATCATCTACAGGATCAAACTGTTCCACTAAAGCAGCTTTGAATCGATCCAAAGACAAGAAGCCATTATTGTCAGTAGTCTCTTCCTTCAATGACTCTGCAACAACTGAATATTCAGTCTGGGCCTGAAGGTTATCCCAGTCGAGATCAAGCAGCTCGGCTGAAATACGCATAACTGCAAAATTATCACGCTCACTTGTCGTAGCAGATTCAATATACTCTGGGCTATACCTGTGATTTCGAGCCGTTTCACTAGAGCCTGTGAAGTCAGGAAGATCGATCAGTGCAACACGTAAGTCATCACCATCTTCCTGAACAAGTAAGTTACCCGGATGAAGATCGCCATGGCTCAAGCCAATACCTTCTAAATGCTCAATATTACGTATTAAGGCTTGAATGGCTGCCAAGCATGTTTCTATCGGATGAACTTTCTTAGACCAATCATCCCAAGATTCACCATCGATATAATCTTGAACAAGAAATAGTTCAGACTTATGCGTAATGCCATAATCCCTAATAGTACTTAGGTAATCAGGAGAGACCTCACCAATCTTCTCTATTTGCTCAAAGAAGTTCATGCACTGATACACACCAGCCTGATCATTACCAGCATTTACATTATTCCAAATCTTTACCAACTGATCATTAGAGCGATAAATCTCTTTCAACTCATCACTAGAAATTTCTTCATCTTCACAATATACCTTGTAAAGATTTATTTTTTTTCGGTATTTATCTAATAATGAATCATCAAACAGTTCAATAGCTTCCTGAGCAGGTTGAGCGCCAATCAAAGCCGCCTGCATAGCATCAGCATTATTAAATCGCTCTGACGGAATATCAGAAACAGCTTTTCGTAGAACGTCTCCGTACCACTCAGCGTTCTCTGCAATACCCTTTAAGGCAGCCTCTACAGACTTGATAGATAAACGTTTACCTGAAAGCAATAGGAAACAAAGAACTCCCAGCGCATACACATCACGGTGATACTCAGTAGCTCTATGATCTAAACTTTCTGACCGGTCTTCTGGAGGACTAATAACTCCGGTACTGATAGCCTTCCTTCTAGGCCCAACAGTGCCAGCTGGCTGATGGTACGAAGACATAAAGCTGGAAAGAGCAATTTTATTGCCGGGCGACAACCATAAGCTATGATCGCCAATATCTCGATGCGCAATATTAATCCCATGCAATGAGGAAAAATGATGAAGAAGCACTTTCACCAAGCTCAAACGTTGTTCATAATTTAATTTATCGGCATGATCAGCCACATAATCATTAAATCGACTATGCCCATAAGGTAGCTCGTATAACTCATAAAACTCTTGAGTTATTTGAGATGGTTCAATATTGGTTAGGGAAGTCAGGCAAGACTTATAGAGTTCGTCATCATATTGACGAATATGGGTAAGAACTTCGAGGGTGTAAATAATTCTGTGTAACCGCTCTTGCTAGTGGATTATTGGTAGT
>NZ_JALBWM010000194.1 GCF_023895975.1 Microbulbifer okhotskensis | reverse complement strand
AGTATCTGGCCGTGGTTCCTACCTATTTCGCCCCTAAAACTGTCCGAAGTATTGACTTAATGGATATTAAAGTAGAAATATACGCGAACAAAATGGTCTTAATCCATCGTGGTGAAAATGTTACCGTGGAACCAATACAGCCATACACAACAACTCGCCTGCTGGTTGGTACATTTCTTCCCGCTGTCGAATGCCTTAAAAGCGGTCTCAGGGAAATTGGAGCTACCGGTTTATTCAAATCAAAGCCGATACTGCACCTAGAAGTTAAAGAAATGTCTGAGGGCGGTCTATCTGAGGTTGAGCAACGGTGCCTAAATGAAATGGCATATGCAGCGGGGGCGCGTAAGGTTGAATTTGTGTGAATCTAAATCTCTAACAAGGCCAAGTACTGGATCGCCAAACTGCGTGCGGCTCACCCCTATTGGCGGGGTTAACTTCACAAGGTAAATTGAGCATATGAATAGGTTTTTAGTAATAGCCGCATCTATGGTTATTGCCTCATGTGCAAGTAACTCTGGTATTGCAAACATCCAGAACAAAGGAAATCTCGAAGCTTCCAAGCCAGCAGAGTGCGTGAATATCGATCAACTGAAATCAAACCAAAACCCCGCTGACATCTTTGTAGGCATGAAGAAATGTTGGGATTCTGAGAGCTATTCAACGGCAGCAGATATGTATTACGCTGCTATGACCTATGGGATTTATGACAACAAAAGAGTTAGCGATAAAACCTCACACCAAGGAATTATAGTTCTTCAAATGCAAACTTTAAGCGGCCTTTCTGGCCAGCAGGTTTCGCTACTCCAAACAGAAGTTAACGCAATTCTGGAAAACAACGCTAATGTATGCAGCGCTTTAACTACGCGAGGCCTGCCAACCTATCATCCAACATATATGATCCAGCTTGGCATTGGTGCCTTTACCGGCAACAACCCAAATAATGACCTTGTTGAAAACTTTGATAGACAATCCGCGTGGGCAGAGGCTATTGATATAACAGTTAAGTGCAAGCAAAGCTAAATCGGGTAGCCAGTAAACTTCTAGCCACCGGCCCCCACACCACCCATCGTGCGGGTCTGCGATGGGCGGTTCCCTATCCGTAATGAATCTCTACCCAACGATAGTATCGAGCAGCTCTTCATTTGAGTTGAGTGTCATGGCAGTGCGCTACCTCAACTTTATCCGACTGGAAACCTATCGGTAGGCTAGCCCTGTCTTTTAGCTCGTGGATTTAGGTTCAGGCCTTCACCCTGTCCAAGGTATTAATCTTGGCATTTGGCTACTATGCCATCTGCTGACTTCTGTTTAATCACCTCAGCCATTACTGACCGAGGCGCTGCTGTGTTCCACCACTTTTGTCGATCCCCGCAATGGTGGCTAGCGGAGTGGGCCTATTTATGAGTCAGCGGCCACGCTGACGGCTTCACAGCAGCAAGTTAAACAGATCTCCCCAGATAAGAACGTGAACTTCCACTACACAACTGCATCATTTACTCTACCCGTTAGATCACTTGGCTTCGGTGTCCTTGGCCACCTCGCCTCCTGGCTAAGCCTTATATGATGTTTCTGTTCGTCAGCTCGTAGTTTTGCTAGCGGCTTCCTCCCCACAAAACCTCACGGTGTTGCAGTTGCCATTCGCTAGTAGTTAGCATTTAATGGGATCCATTAAACGGTGATCTTCCTACAGGGGACTTTCACCCCATTAGTCCACGCCCATGCTGGGCGTACCAAGTAAAGGCACCTGCGTCAAAACCTCCGTTTCGCTTTGGTTTTGGTTTTGACGCAGGTGCTTTAGGCGTTATGCGAAGGAGAGAGAATGAGTTTCCTTGAAGAATCATGGGAAGAGCGAGAAGAAAAATTATATAAGAAAATATTTGTTGATACTGGGCCAGGTATATTTCCCATACCAAATGAGATCTTTGATCGAATGAATGCTAAAGGCATTGATCCTCGCTGGCTTACACATGGTGTTTTCAAGTGCCCGCCAACTAATAATAGAAGCACATGGGCTTATGTAACTTCAGGAATGTCAAATCCTTGGGAAACAGAAGAACCTGAGGAATACTCTGGTCTTGGCGTGGAGTTCCTAATAGAAACAGAAAATGAAGAAATGTGGGCGGTTGAAGTACTTCAAACGCTTATGGCTTATAACTTATTACTTGTAACCGGCCAAATGGGTGATTTCCCTCCCCTAGACTATGGTCATCGTGTGCCTCTAGCTCTGTCTGATTCAATTAAAACAATGATGTTCACTCAACCGGCTAGCTTCCCAAGTAACTTTTATATCAAGTCAGGCGCTGTCGATCTATTACAGGTTGTCGGTATAACACCATCGGAATTGGATGCTGCAAAACAAACATCATCCGATGAAATTAGAGAAAAATTAGTTAGCAATATTGGCGGACTGATTACAAGCAAGGAGCGAGCGAGTGTGGTGTAAACCGCATAAATCGGGTAACGGTGGTTTCTAGCTACCGACCCCCATACCACCCATCGTGCGGGTCCGCAATGGGCGACTCCCTATCTGCAATGAATTTCCACCCAGCGATTAGCTGTCGAGCTGGAGCGGTCTTTTTTTACGAGACTGCCCAAGTAGTTAAAAGTGTCAAAAACTTTTGAAAAATGGCTTACAATAGAGCCATCAGGCCACCTTACGTTGTGCTCAAAACGGCAAGTTATGGTAGCATTATACACACGAGGTTCAAGTGAATATATCTATAGCTGACACACACGAAGATATACTGGGTTGCTATGAGGTTCTATCTCAGCTTAGGCCGCATATAGCTAAAGATGACTTCCTGAATAGAATTTTATCTTTAGCTGACAGCTGCGGGTATAAACTGGCTTGGCTGGAAGATAATGGCATAAAAGCCGTAGTAGGCTACCGTATATCTGACTGGCTGCATACGGGAAAGTATCTTGAAATTGAAGACCTTATTACCACTTCAGAGAAAAGATCGAGTGGTTATGGCGGAAAGCTTTTTGACTGGATTTTAGAGCAAGCAAAAGTTCAAGGCTGCAACCAGGTTCACCTTGTTTCTGGTGTCCGACGTGAGCAAGCCCACAAGTTCTATATAGAAAAAGGAATGACATGGGAAGCAAAGTACTTTTCCATTAACGTTTAAAATTCATAAGCAATCTATCAAACCGACCTCCGTGTACCATCAAATTTACGTGGAGTCAAAAAACCACTACCCCTCTCAGGCGGGTTATAGTAGCGCTATACGCTTATGAGCAAAAGGAGAACCTAATGTTAAATCCATTTCATCTCTCTTTCGTGGTCCCTGATAAAGAGGAGGCCAAACGCTTCTATTTGGATATTCTGGGTTGCTCTATTGGCCGCGACAACCCAACATGGTTTGATATTTTATTTTATGGGCATCAAATTACAATCCATCAAGCTTCTGATAAAATGCAAGCTTTCCAAATTGATCATTTTGGGCCAATCTTAAGTAAAGAGGAATGGTTATCTGTGTTAAAGGTTTGCAAATTAAATGATGTTGAGTTTGCAGCTAATAGCCTTATAAAAAATGAAGGCACTGAAGATGAGTCAGGTAAATTTCTTATAAAAGATCCCAGCGGTAACACTCTTGAATTTAAGTATTACCTAGATTTTGAGCGTACAGTCGGGTAGCAATATATAAGTCTGGTAGCCGGCATTGGCACCCTTGGTGGACAGGCGATCAAACAAACTGTAGCAAATAAGGCTTTCGGAGGGCGCCGATGGTGGGCCTCTGCCAGGTAGCTAAATCTATATGCCAACCGGCTTCAATTAGCGTGTTATATATCCTGCATTCAACTCTGAAGTGCATCAGTTAATCCCCTGGAAAAGAACGGTCAGCTGAAGGTAACATCTG
>NZ_JALBWM010000193.1 GCF_023895975.1 Microbulbifer okhotskensis | reverse complement strand
TATCTGGCCGTGGTTCCTACCTATTTCGCCCCCTAAAACTGTCCGAAGTATTGAATAGAACAAACTTCTCAAATATTCGAGCTAATGGATTCACTATTTTGTGAGGCCTATCATTATTTAACTGAAAGTTTTTATGGGTACAGTTCCGTAGGCCTTATGGCAGCTATAATTTTCTATTGTGGCGTTAAATTAAATTTATACCCCACTAAGATGGGGTGACGTCACTATATGCCAAATGTGCCCCCTCAACGAAAGAGTTATTGTAGTTCTGGTGTTGCCTAAACCCTTAAACCCTAAGGGCTTACAACATGGTGACTCTGGAGTTCAATGACGTTTTAGCCTCATAAAGTGAAGTTGTCGAATATTTGTGTTCCGGATCAGGATGTGGACTATCTGGACGCACTATGTACCAGTTTTATTTTGGAATCTCGGCATATTCTGGAGCGGCGTTCTGTTAGAATATCGCTCCTCTAATTAGCCTCACAAACTTGATACGTTCGTTCTATAACTGTGAAGCTGAATGGACTAAGGCTTGCGCGGTATTGACTTTTCTATTGTTGATGTCTGCTCGTTTTATTGTTTATTACTTAGTTGGAAATTAAATGAAACTTAAATCACTGTTTCTTTTGTTATGCTTTTCGCTCCCAACATTGCTTTTTGCAAGTGCAGAAGGGGAGGGTGAGCTATCGGAAGAAGAGTATATGGTCTGGGCTAAAGGTATTTGGGACTCTCTCGATAAGCAAACTGGCGAAATCGAAGTTCCTGGTGCTCCAGCGGCATTATTGATATCAGATAAATTCTATTACTTGAACCCCAAAGATGCAGAAAAAGTACTTGTAGAAGTTTGGGGTAATCCCCCTGGACAGGATGTTCTGGGAATGATATTTCCGGCAGAGGGTACGCCCTTTGATGAGGACTCCTGGGCCGTTACCATCGAATACGAAGCGGATGGTTATGTGTCTGATGAGGATGCGGAAGATATAGATTATAGTGACTTGCTCAAGCAAATGCAGGCGGACACCAAGGCCGCGAGTGAGGAGCGTGTCTTAAGCGGCTACGAGCCAATATCCTTGGTGGGTTGGGCGTCACAGCCCTACTACGATAAAGATGAGCATAAACTTCATTGGGCAAAAGAGCTTAAGTTTGGAGATATGCAAGAGAATACGCTCAACTACAACATTCGAATTCTGGGGCGCGAAGGCGTTCTTGTTCTAAATTATGTGGCGGATATGAATCAGAAGGCTGTGATTCAGGAAAATCTGTCATCTGTTCTTGCATTGGCAGAATTTGATCAGGGGCAGACCTACGCGGATTTTGATCCTGAGATTGACAAGGTTGCGGCCTATGGGATCGGGGCCCTGATTACCGGTAAAGTTCTGGCAAAAACAGGGCTTTTTGCGGCAGCTATTCTTTTGCTGAAGAAGTTCTGGATATTTATTGCATTGGGAGTCGGTGCTCTATTTAAGACGTTATTTTCCCGTAAGAAGGGATAGCTCACCATTTAGTTAAACTTATCTTTTGCAGGCGGCCCTGTGAGGCCGCTCCTGCCAATACGCCAAATCAAGCGTGATACGGTCGCCTATTTTATTCGATCATCTTCACGTTGTGTAACTGGCTGCCAGCCGGAAAATCACCAGGCTTCAGAGCCTCAAAAATTTTGGCCATTGTCGGGTCTCGCTGGGGCAAGGAAAAGAAGACTCGTCTATCTTTCGATCAAAGGGTCTTTCTATTCTGTTGTGGACCTTTTGGGGGGAGCCTTAAGCCCCCTTATTTTAAAAGGTAATGAGTTGATGCAAGAGAATAGAGCGTTACTAGAAATTGTGGAGTTTATTGAAAATCTGGTACAGGCGGGAGTTCATTGCCGAGTTGACGAGTTGGAAAGTATGTACCATAGGGCTATGCAGGTATTTATACTGGATAGTTCGGATCAGGTAAGGGTGGTAGACAAGGTGGGGTTTATAGCGATGTTTAAAGCCAAGTTCGTACCAGGAGGGCCACCACTGAATGATTGGCTAAAAATTCATCATGTAGAGACAAAAGGCGATAGGGCCTTGGTACTTTTTTCACGTAAAAACGATCTTTCCGGGCAAGAGGTAAAGTTGCGATTGGGAGTTGATCTTCTCTGGGAAGATAAGCGTTGGCAGGTGACGCGGGAGATTATTTTTCTAGAATCTGAAATATCTCCGTAGTGTTATTTGCTTTTTATCGTCTACTTCACTGGAACCATTTCGTGTTCTGAATGTATCTCTAGATTGTTCCCCTCTTTTTCTCAGTTGAAAACGCTTTAATATTTTTATAGTGTGAACGTGATTTTCTAACTGATCAAAGAACCTTCTATCTCTGCGTGTTTCGGGAATTTGTCTGTGAATTGATGGGAGAGCGTTTCCGCATTTTAAGTAATTTCAGGTTGCAGCTTAAGAGCCAGATTGGCTTGTTTATCTCCATGACCTGTAGTAGATTAAAAATGTGATCACATTATTCATAGGTGTCTTTTTGATACCGCCGGTTTCCTATTGGGACTCTTATTTGGTCAAAATAAAAATATTGGGAGGTGGTGATGACAGATGTCATCCTGAGGGCGACACCTGAGCTATGCGATGAGGTTTCTAATCTGGTATTCAAGTTGCTTCGAGATCTTGTCGGGCATCGGAAAGAAATAGATCCGAGGAAGATTGCGGTCACCTCAAAAAAGTTACTGTCTGATGCTAAAGGATTTTATGCTTTCCTATACCGTAGAAGGAGTGAATCTATTGGAGTAATTACGGTTTCCAAGTCCGCTGCAATCTACGCAGGTGGATACTATGGGGTGATTGAGGAGCTTTATGTGGAGCCCGAATTCCGTTCTCAGTCTATAGGGCGAACGCTTTTGGAGACCGTTGTTGGCTTTGCTGCTGTTCAGGGCTGGTCTCGGTTAGAGGTGAGTACGCCGGAAAAAGAAAAGTGGCAGCGAACCATCGATTTTTATCTTAGGGAGGGGTTTTCCGATAACGCGAATGGAGAGAGGCTTAAAAGAGAGCTTTAGGTTTGAAGGGGGCGAGAAAAGCCGGCGTATTGAGTTCAAGTGAAGTGTTATAGGTAGGAACAACAACAGCGTTGTTGCGGTATTTGATGGTACGCTCACTAATCTGGATTTTTTTCTTACCCAATCAATTCATCCTCTGCCTACCAATAATTAGCTTCGTATTGTGAGTTTAGCGATTGGTCGCTAATGGCGGGATGACGGCGGTCTGTACCATCTCCAGCGATCTTCCTCATATTCATAGCATATGCTGTCGCAGTAGGTTTTTTTATCTACACACCAGTCTTGATTCTCATTGTCTCGGATGCAGTTATAGTAAGTGTTTTTACAGGTCAGAAGGCATCGCCTTCGGGCTTCCCTATCGTGCAGCTGATCAGCCCAGTTCGAAATGGGTATCGCCACGGTTAAAATTGTTGAAACAGCAAGCAGGTAAGATTTAAGTGGCATAGGGCTGTCCCGGATTGCCTGCGATGAACATTTTGATAACTTTAATCTCGGGTATGGCGTGAGGCAAAAAGGAGGTATACCTGTTGGCTATATCTATAATGTAATATAGATCTGAATTGTCTTGTGAATGGCAAGGTCAGTTTGTGGATTTTCGGTCACCCTGGGTTTCCTGGGCGCGTAAGGATTTGGCAGTTATCGTTCCATGTTGCCTATTTTGAGTGAGAGCCTATTTTGTAGCAGTTCCAAGGTTTTTATATTCTTCTTCTACAAAAGTCTGTTTTTGCAGAGCACGAATATCTACCGAGGAAATTACCCTCCCCAGCAGCTTCAGTGCTTAAAGAAAGTTAAGGAGGCTCTTCTGAGCATGTGAGTTATAACCGAATCTGGTGTTTGAGGGTTTGAAAGAAAGTAGCGTATCTGGT
>NZ_JALBWM010000192.1 GCF_023895975.1 Microbulbifer okhotskensis | reverse complement strand
GGTGCTTATAAAGTGCGTTGTAGAGATATTCAGCGGGAGATGCGGCGAGATATATTTGTTCCCAACGGTACGCGCCTCTCTGCAGATTTCCCCGGAACTGCAACGACGTTGGAGGTATATGACACCAGCAGCTTTGAGCCAAATCCTCATACAGCGTCTTATGGGGACGCGCCCAATCAAACCGTGTATTACCTCAAAATTAAATATCAGGACGGGTTTGAGGTTGTACGCGCAACCGGTAAAACCGATGGCAGCTTTACGGGCTGCACTCGTGGCCTACTGGGTACCTATGCAAGAGATCATATCCTGCCTACAGATAGTGATGATGAGCGCGGTATAGAGGTAGAAGAATTTATCTACCTGGAGGGCCCTGGCCCACAGCTGGCCTATGCACTGTTGACTGGACACATACTCGGCACCAATGAGGTGCTGCCCAGTAATTGGCACCTCGGTATAGATCCCGCTTATGTGGTGCTGGATAGTTTTGAGAATATCGGCGCCGATTGGTATAAGCCTAGCGACCACGGTAAAGGAAAGATTCTCCGTTTTGATGGTCTGGAAAAAACGGATGGCAAGAAGTTTATCGAGACCGAGATTAATTTATTGCTCGGTGCATTTATGCCTGTCAATGCCGCCGGCCAGCTGGGCTTTCGCCGTATGGCCGGAGTACTTGCCGATGCCGGCACTGTGGCAGCCATCAGCGATGATGATGTTGTTAGCCTGGGCGAACTTAAATACGACTTGGCCGGTGTGCGCAATGTATTTTCTATCCAATGGAGCTGGTTTGAACAGCCGGGATTCGACGGTAAATTCCTGCGCTCCAATAATTTGATCGATGCGGACTCAATCGCGGTTCACGGTGAGGCCAAACAGCACAGTTTAAAGTTTCGCGGCCTGCACAACTCGCGTCATACCTATACCACCATTAAAAACACATTTGATGCTCTACGGGACAGATTTGCAGGTCCGCCGCTGCGTGTACGCCTGGGGTTGTTGCCCAGTAATAACGACTTGGAAGTGGGGGATATCGTACGGGTAAGCCTGCCTCAATTGCGTGACCACTCCATTCATGGAGACAGACCCTATGATTTTAATTTTAATAGTGGCGCGGAAGATTGGACCCCGCGCTCCGGTATTACTACATCCGATGTGAGCGGCGGGATACTCGCTGTAACGGTCAACGGGGAAAATCCGTGGATCAGTCGCACATTCTCGCCCAGTTTTTCAGGGACGGATCTGCCTTTTATTAAAATGCGTGTACGTCGCACCAGTGATGAACTTATTGCTGCAGGCACTGGCAGCAAGCTGTTTTTTAAGCATACGGAGAGTTCAAGTTACTTTGCTGCTGGCGCCGAGGAAATGCTGGACCTGATTGAACGCATGAATGCCACCAAAGGGGAATGGCAGGAGCTGGTGCTGGACCTATCCCAGGTAAGCGACTGGACCAGCAAACAAATTGAATTAATCCGTATCGATATTGGCCACGACCACACTGTAGATTACAGCTATGAGGTGGACTATATCCGTCTTCTACCTACTTTAGGGTTGGATGAATACAGTCTGGATCGTGCGATGGAAGTCCAGCGTATCAGCATCGATCAGGTGAGCGGTGCCGTTACCGCAGAGTTGTTTGGTAGTTACCAGCCCGCCGGCATGATTGCCGATCAGGCTGAAAGTACCAGCGCAGAATTACCCGATGCCTGGTATGAAAGCGAAGGCACGACAATGTCTTCGGCGGGCCTATCTATCGATGCCAGTGGCTTCCTCACGGCAGACGGCACTCTAGCCGGAAATACTGATAATCGTGCAATTTATTACCATGCCGGCGACCTTACCATCCCCTCGGGGCGCACCCTTTCGGTGACCAATAATGTAGAACTGCGCGTGCGCGGTGTGCTGCAGATTGAGGGCAGTCTACAAGGTATTCCCGGTAATAATGGCACCGGCTTTTTAGGCTCGTGTCGCGGGGGTGCTGGGAATTTATCGGGGAAATTTAATCGTACGGGCTATTTATTTCGAGCGAGTCGCGGCGACGTAATAACCGGTCGCAACGAGGTGATGCCACCGCTCAATATTGAAAATAATGCAGGGGATTTACAGGGTGTCCCTGACGACCTGCGGGGTACTGGCGGGGCTGATGGAGGAGATAGTTATTATTATCTCAGGGCGGATGACGCATTTGAGCGGGATGGCACTGGAGGGGGCGGCGGTCGTGGTGGTGCAGGTGTTCTGATTGTTGCTAGAGGCATTGCCTTTGGTGTTGCTGGTGCGATGAAGACTTCTGGCAGTGATGGTGGTGAGGGCGGTACCGGGTTTCGCAATATTGCCGGCGGTAGTGGGGGAGGCGGCGCGCCTGGCGGTATTGTGTTGTTGGTTGACGGCACTCAAAACCCAATGCCGGTGCTCACCAATAGCAAAATTATGGCCTGTTATGGCGACAGCCCCGATAGCCCAGGCCGTGCAGGGCAGGGCGGTACTTGCTTGGGCACTGATGCGGTACGCCTGTTGTTTGTACCCAAGTCCCGCATCCCCTACCCAGATCACGAAGACCCGGCGTTGGACCCTGACCTACAGGCGGCCATGGCTGCGATTGCGGCAGCAAAAGCGGATGCTGAGGCCGCGTTAGAAGATCTGGATCAGATTGCGGCAGATGGGCAGCTGCATCCCTCAGAAAAATTACAGGTGATTAGAGAGCACCTTCAGCTCACCCAGGAGCAACCGGGAATTGATGGCCAGGCCGATGAGTATGGCATCGTGTTGGAGCGCGGCGATTATGATAGCGCGTTAGCAGCGCTTGGTAGTTACCTACAGGGGCTCAGCCCCGCTTGGGATGACCCGGTGCAGGCGACCCCTATCAGCCGCACAATTTGGAATGCCAACTGGACTGCAGTGTATAGCGCCCGCCAGGTATTGCTGAACAGGGTTGCCGAAGTTGCCCGTGAGTCTGCGGAGGGGGCTCGCTTTGTTTTTGGAGTGGACTATCGGGTTAACCCTGACAGCTGGCCGCAAAACAGCGACTACGACAGCAGCAACAAATATACATTTACCGTCGCTAGCAGTTCAGTGGGTGATGGCTACCTGCATATGCTGCTATCTGATGCCGAGGGTGTGCAGCTGGCATTCAATGGCGATTCCTTGGGCCCAGTAAATGGACCGGATGGTGCAATCCGTTGGTATGGTTTCCCTGTATCTATTGTTGAGGGGGACAACGAAGTCGCCATCTGGGCTGCTGGTAGCGATGGTGGCAGTGTACGGGGCGTGGTAGTGACTCAGGGTGGTGTGGGAGACCCGGAGACCATGTTGGATGCGCTGGCGGCACAAGGGCAGGCTGATAGTGCTCTGCAGGCTGCTGAGGGTGCTCAGTCTGACGCAAGCAACGCACTGGAAGACCTTGGCGATATTGCCGCTGACGGCAAGCTTCACCCCTCAGAAAAGCTTCAAGCAAACCGTGAATATAATGACCTGATTGGCGAGCAATCAGGCATTGAAGGACAGGCCGACTCGCTTGGAATCTCTACAGACAAAACCAATTACAGCAGTGCGATTTCTGCATTAACCAGCTACTTGCAAGGGTTGAGTCCGACCTGGAACGCCACCAACAGCACCACCAGTATTGTTCGCAGCACCTGGAACGGAAAGTGGCAGGATGTTTATAGCCGTCGCCAAGTGCTGCTCAATACCATCGCATCGGTTTTAAAGCTGCTGGCAGACAATGCCCAGAGTGCGGCCGATGATGCCGGCAATGCGGCGGCAATTGCCCAGGGCGCCGCATACAGTGCTCAGGCAGATGCGGATTTAGCCCTGGGTGATCTGGATGATATTGCCGCAGATGGCCAGCTGCATCCCTCTGAGAAAAAACAGGCCGAGCGGGAATATAAAAGCTTCCTCGATGAGCAAAATGGTATTGAGGCAAGCGCAAGTACTTACGGCAGCGAGCTGGATA
>NZ_JALBWM010000191.1 GCF_023895975.1 Microbulbifer okhotskensis | reverse complement strand
TGCGGGATTTTCTCGAAGCCGAACACGAAGCCAAAAGCGGCGATGAATCCGCGCGTATTGTTTTCCAGAACAACAAACTGGGCCGTCCCTACCAGTACGCCGCCAGCCGTTTACTGGACCACGAAGAGCTGCAGAAAGCCGCCGAGGATTACCCGGAATTAGTTTGCCCTGCCGATGGCCTACTGGTAACCGTCGGCATTGATGTACAGCACGATCGCCTGGCGATATCGATTCGTGCCTTTGGCCGCCATGAAGAAAGCTGGCAACTGTTCTGGGGTGAGGTCGATGGCGATACCGCGGATAAGCAAGACGACTGCTGGTCGGCCCTGGATAAGTTGGTGTTCCAAAGCTTCAAGCACGAGCGCTTCGGCGAAATCCGCGCAGCGGCAGTGAGTATCGACTCTAGCGATGGCGGCACCAGCAATGCCGTGTACCACTGGGTAAGAACGCGCGATAAAAAATATCGCGGTGTGCTGGTGATGGCGATTAAAGGTGACAGCCATGATTTCGGCACCAAGGAGATTTTCAACCAACCCCGGCAGGTGGATTTTAATAATCCCAAGCGCCGCACCAAGGCCGACCGCTTCGGGGTGAAGGTGTATATCGTCGGCACCCACAAAGCCAAGGATCTAATCGCCAAGCGTTTGCTGGGCACCAGCGCCTATATGCACAGCTGCAAGCATGTGCGGCAGGATTACTGGGAGCAGGTCACCGCCGAAGTGAAAGCACCCAGTAAGAAAAACAAAGGCCGGGAAACCTGGCAGCAGCGCCCCGGCCGGCCCAATGAGGGCACCGATACCGAGGTCTACGCATTACACGCCGCCCACGCCATGGGCATGCATAAATACAACGAAAAGAAATGGTCCACCATCGAATCGCGTCTGGGCCAACGCACGTTATTTAGCGAACCTAACCCATCACCCGACCAACCCAAGCCAGCTGCAAAACAACCACGGCGGCCATCACAGCCTGCCGGCTCCCTACTGGATAGTTAAATGTTTAAAACCGCACAGGAAATGGTCGACCTCTATATCGAGGCCGAGATAGACGTGCTCGCCGGAAAAACCACGGTCATTAATGGCCGCCAGTTTACTGCCGAGAACCTGCAAGAGATTCGCGCAGGCCGTCAGGAATGGGAGCGCCGCGCAACCGCAGAAACCTTAAAGGCCTCCGGCAAACGCCGTGGCCCCGCCTATGCGAATTTTTATTAATGAATACATTAGATTCTGTAATCGGGTTCTTTGCCCCCGAGACCGCCCTGCGCCGAGTGCAAGCGCGACGCGCTTTAAAAGTGGTTGCCGCCTATGAAGCCGCGCGGCCCAGTCGGCTGAGAAAAAACCCAGCGGATAATCGCAGCGGCGATCTGGTGGCCGATGGCGATGTAGAAACCCTGCGCGGCCAAGCCCGGCACCTGGAGCAAAACCACGATTTTGCCTGTGGCATTCTCACCACCCTGGTGAATAACACCATCGGCCCGCGCGGCATCGATGTGGAGTTCCAGCCCAAAACCAGGGAGGGCGATATCCATGAAGGGCTCGCCCAGCAGATGAATGACGCCCATCAAGAGTGGGCGCGGCGCCCGGAATGTACCCGGCAATTTAGCTGGGCCAAATCCCAACGGCTGCTGTGCAACACCTGGCTGCGCGATGGCGAAACGCTACTGCGGCATTTACAGGGCACGGTGCCCGGCCTAAAGCACCGCACCCCGGTGCCTTACACCATCGAATGTTTGGAGCCGGATTTTTTACCGGTCGGCTACAACGACCCCAGCCAACGCATCGTACAGGGCATCGAGAAATCTGCCTGGGGCGAAGCCAAAGGTTTTTGGCTGTACGACGAACACCCCGGCGCCTCGTTGAACTGGCGTATGAAACGCAGGCGCCACAGTGCCGACCATATCGAGCACCTGAAATTTGTACGCAGGCTGCACCAAACCCGTGGGGTCTCCATCTTTGCTGCGGTGATGAATCGCCTTACTGATATTAAAGACTATGAAGAAAACGAACGCGTTGCCGCCAAGATCGCCTCAGCCATGGTGGGTTTTATTCAAAAGGGCAGCCCTGATACTTATGACGCTGAGTCTTATGATGAGAATGGAAACCGCACTCTGGCTATCAGTGCCGGCGCCATCTATGACGATCTCCGCCCCGGCGAATCTGTCGGCACCCTCCAGAGCAATCGCCCCAGCGGTCTGTTAACTCCATTCTTGGAAACCATGCACCGCATGGCTGCCGCCGGCACCATGGCCAGCTTTAGTAGCATCAGTAAAAACTACAACGGCACTTACAGTGCACAGCGGCAGGAACTGGTAGAGCAGTGGGCCAACTACGAAACCCTCAGCCTGGAATTTTGCGCAGAGATTGTAGAACCGGTCACCCGGCGCTGGGTGCAGATGGGCCTGCTGGCGGATGCTTTTAAAGTGCCGAGTGATGTCGATCCATCTACGCTAATGCACGTCGATTTTATTACCCCGGTGATGCCCTGGATTAATCCAGCCCACGAAGCCAGCGCCGATGAAACCCTGCTGGAAAATGTACTGGTGAGCCCACAGCAGACTATCCGCCGCCGTGGCAAAAAGCCGGACGATGTGATTAAGCAAACCGCCGCCTGGCAGCAGAAATTAAAAGCCAGTGGCATTACCCCCCCAAGCAAACGCACTGCGGTCCCCGCAGAAAATACAGAATCTGAATAGGAGACCGCCATGACCAAAAAATCTTGGTACAGCATTACCGCTGCCGCCAATACCAGTGAAGCCGATATCTATCTGTACGACACCATCGGCTACTGGGACATGACTGCAAAAGATTTTGCCCGAGACCTTAAAGCACTCGGGGATGTCAGCAAAATTAATCTGCACATTAACTGCCCCGGCGGCGATGTGTTCGACGGCACCGCCATTTACAACCTGCTCAAAGACCATAAAGCGGAAGTGGAAACCTGGATTGAAGGCATCGCAGCCAGTATGGGCAGCGTGATCGCCCTCGCCGGGGATACCGTTCATATTGCCGAAAATGCTTATTACATGGTGCATAACCCCAGTGCCGGTGTTCGAGGTGATGAGCGTGCCCTGGAAAAAACCAAGAGTCTGCTCGCCAAAGTCAAAACCACCATGAAAAGCCTGTATTCCTCACGCACCGGAATGTCCGATGAGGCCATCAGCCAAGTGATGGACGACGAGACTTGGTATACCGGCGCAGAAGCGGTAGAGGCCGGCTTCGCCACCGATACCACCGCCGAAATCGAGATGGCCGCCTGCTTCAATGGCGCGCTACTCAATCAATTTAAAAACACCCCGCAAGCCATCAGCGCACTCGTTGCGCAGGGGCCAGCACAAGTTCGATTCCCGTCTGCGGTTGCAGGCACTCAAACCCAAACCCAAACCCAAACCCAAACCAAGGAAGCGCAAGCTATGACCACAACCCCCTCCACCACGCCAGCTGCAACCGCTGCGCCCGAGGTTACCCCAGAAATGAAAGCGCAGATTCAGGCCGATGCCAAAGCACAATTTGCCGCCGATGAGAAAAAGCGTAAAGACACTATTAAAGCGGTGTTTAAAGGCTTCGAAGCGCACAGCACCGTGATGCAAACCTGCCTGGATGATATGGACTGCACCGCCGAAAAGGCCAAAGACAAACTGCTCACAGCCCTCGGCAGCCAAACCCCAGCCCCGGTGCAAAGCTACAGTCTGGTGGTGCAGGAAGGCGAAGGCATCAAGCGCATGAAAGCCGATGCCGAAAATGCCATCGCCATGCGCGCCCTCGGTGAAAAGCGTACTGAAGGCAATGAACTCACTGGCTACACCATGATGGAAATCGCCCGCATCCTGATGCAGGCCCACGGCCAGAACCTGGCCGGACTGGATAAGATGGGCATTGTTGCAGCAGCCTTTACCCATAGTTCTGGAGACTTCGCCACCGTCCTCGGCAATATCGCCAATAAATCCATGCTCAAGGGTTACTCAGAAGCGGCAGAAGTCT
>NZ_JALBWM010000190.1 GCF_023895975.1 Microbulbifer okhotskensis | reverse complement strand
AGGGTTGGCCCGGCAAATTCACCTGCAGCTGCACACCCAGCGCCCGGCAGAGATTTCGAAATACCGCCCCGGTGTTAGCACTACCGGGGTCCACCATCACCATGCGCGGAATACCGTGGAAAGGATCATCGCCACCGCGCTTTTGCGTTGCCGCGATAAAAGCCTCCACCAGGTTTTTGCCGCTCTCCGCACCCAGCACGTAATGCACATAGATCACGCCGCTGGTGTGATCGGTAATTACATAGCGCCAGACCCGCTCCTTTTCGATGCGGCGAATATTGGCCGGCTTGTTCTTATAGAATTTGGTTTCATCCATCACCTGCAGACACTGGCCGGCCTTGCTCGGCAAATAAAAGAGCACGCACAGCGACGGATCTATTTGCCAAACATGGTTCGGGTGTTCAGAGCGCAAATGGGTTTTAGGAGTGGGCCGGGAAAGCTGGTCCGGGTGCAGCGCATAGCGGCGCAGCGCGCGGCCAATACTGGCCGCACACAAAGGCATAAACTCCCCGGTTTCCTCATCGGTGCGGCCCGCAGCGATCACGCCGTTAGAGCGCAGTACCTCCACCGCATCCTCAATGGAGGAAAGGCGCTTGCCCAGCTTGCGACGGCTTTCCATCAGGTAAGCACTGATCTTGCGCGCCTCCTCCAATGTCAGCGCACTCGCCCCCGCATCGACACGGCGCTTGCGCGCCGGTGCCACAATTACCTGCTTTAACTGCCGCTGCAGGGTGGCCACACTGATGCCCATCTCTGCCGCTGCAGCCGCATAAACCGGGCCTTTCTTTCCGTGACCCGCCGCTTGGGCGTCGGCGGCCACAGCCTGCAGGCGCTCAAGCAAGGCCGGATTCATTGGGCCACCCCTTCAGTCAGTTCTGCCAGCCGTGCTGTAATGGCTTCGGCTACCACTGGCTGCAATCCCTGAACACCCAGCGCTGTGCGGCACTGTTGCACGGTGAATTCCTCCACCATTTCCAAGCGCTCTTCCACGGAGTGGCAGAAAAAGGGCTGACCGCAGAGGCTGCCGGTGTAAAAAGGGTTTTGCTCTGGAGTCATCATGCCGCCACCTCCTCATCACTCTCTGCCTCCCAGGGCGCTGCACTTTCACTGCGGAAAACCCCCAGCACTTGCCGCACTTCCTGTAAGGCATCCTCCAGCTGATCCAATTGGCCAGCCATCCAACTGTCCACGCTGAATTGGTGAATATCCGCATGGTCTTTCACCTGGGTCAGCGCCTGCACCACCTGACCCAGCAACAGCGCCTCCACCTGGTAACAGTGGTCCGCCGCTTCTGCACGGATTTGCTCGCTTTCCTGATCCGGGGGAATTTTTTTAATGCGTTTTTTCTTGGTGACCAACTCATCGAGCTTTTTATTTTTATCGGCAATAACTGAGTCTTTAGCCTCGTTGTCTGCGCGGGCATCGCGCAGGGCCAAGCGCAATTCACGGGTGCTCATGCGGTCGATATCATCTAAATTCAGCCCGGCAATGGTTCCGCCTTCATCCAGCGCCGCCAACTCCTCATCGTCCTCCAGCATCAACTCATACAGCTTGCTTTTACCCAGCTGTCCAAGTGCTTTGGACTGTTTGGCTAACTTAGGAGAAAGGTATTTGGCCGCAGCTTGCATCATGCGTCGGGCGACCCTCTGGTTCATGCCCAGCTGCTGTTCAATAATTTCCTGGAATTCTCCGTGGGGCTCATGCTCTCGAACTACGATTAAACGGCGGCCCGCTTCCAGCATCGCCTCGGCACTCTGTGCCAGACAGAATCGGGTCTCATTGACCAGGCGCAGCCGATCATAGGGTTGGCCATCCAAATACAGCTCGGTAATTTCGCGCGAATGCGCCTGGTGTTCGACAATCGCTTTCCTGCTCATAGATCACCTTTGTGCGCCGGCTAACACACGGCGGTTGATTTCATCGATTTTTTCCTGCGCCCGTTGCATCTCCAGCGCGTGCCGCTGGGCGATTTGCAACATGCCCACACTCAACGCAAAGCGGCCGTCCTCGCGTTTTTCTGCCAACCCCTCATCAATCAACGCGGCCATAATTCGCGTGATAGCGCTGGCATTGAGGTCCGTAGCCTGGACTAGTTGCTGGTTGCTCAGCCCCGCCAGGGTGTGGCCCTTTAGAGCCTTTAAAACCTGCAAACCCTTATGCAGAGCCGTGGTACTGCTCATTCCTCATCCCCCAAATCCAATGGCAATTCCGGTGTGTGGAACTCCTCTACGTTGCGGTGGTGGTGGGCCAGGCCCTCCATCGCCTTTCTAAGTTCCGCCAGCGTTTCCGCCACATCCGACTTGCCGTTATAAAATTCGATTAATGTGGTAATCGCGCTGCTGATTTCTCCCTGTAGGGTTAAAACATCCGTGGCCGAGGCGGCTTTACCGCTGGGGATTTTCACCACCAGGTAACCACTTGATGCAGCCAGCCAGCGGCTCACAAAGTCACAGCCGCATACCCGCTCATAAGCCGGGATCATTACCGCCGGCATACGGCCGGTTTGAATCCATTTGTACAGTGCCCAGTGATCCGCCAGTCCCATGCCCTCGGCAATGCGCTCCACGCTCAGGTTGTGGATGTCCTTCGCGTAGTCTTTGCACCACTCCAGTGCCTGGCGCAGATTGGTGGCCACCGCTTTATTCCAACGGCGGCGTTTCCAGGCTTTGCTGGTCATTGGAAACCCCCGAAATCAGCCCTTCCAAACAAAGTTCTGTCCTGCATCTGGTGCAACGCTGTTGCGTTATGTGTAAATAACGGCATCATTCGCACAACTCATGGAGAATGCTTGTGGCGCTTACCCAGGAAGACATGGCAACCATCACCCAGCTGATCCGCGCAGAAACTGAACAGCTGCGCGCCGAATTAGACGCGGTAGACGAATGGGCCAACGGCCTATTCCTTGCGCTGAAAGACGTCCTGACACCGTTGCTGAAACGTCATCCAGAGGTGGCTGCGGAACTAGCCCCCCGCTGGCAAAAGGTCGTGGAGGAGTTTCACCGTACTGAGGGCGGCCGGCTGGAGGCGCGCAAGATGCTATACAGCCAACTGGCGCTTGTGAGTGTTTGGCCAAGCGTGGACTCTTCGGCCTTTGCCGAAGAGCCCATAAAGCGAACTCGCGGGCCTCATCCTCGCTGAGCAAGCACTTGCCGTTCTTGCGGGTGGACTCAATCCGAAGGGCCCGAACCGTCTTGCCGATCGGGCGGGCATCCGGGACAAATCCGTAGTGGTCACGCTGCGGAGCTTGCGCTCGCTGCCATTGGGCACCGTGCTCAGTGGCCAAGCGGCAGCACACCCCTCTATCGGTGTGCAGTACTTCCAAAAGGTCACCGGGTTTGGTGCCGGGCACCAGGTAAATGCAGTCGTCTAGTTGAAAAACGCCATCGGCGTTGATACGGCGGAGTTTTGTGGCTCTGTCCATAGGGCCTCCTAAGCTGCGGTGGATTGACTGTCGGTATCTGGATCAGCTTTGATGCCGAGCGCCACAGCGATTTCATGGGCACGGCCATAACTGGCCTTGTCGAAAGAATTGAGAACGCGGTAGACCGCATTGCGCCGGTAGCCCCGTTCCTCTGCCCATTGGGTAATAGTCAGGCCCTGGGCGCGGAACTGCGCCTTAACCTGGTCTGGGGTCAGTAACTCTTGGTCGGCCATGCCGGTGGCCCTCCTTGTTGCTGAATGATGTTGTGTGAATGTGTGATTATTATGTGCAATATATTGCACTCTGTAAAGGGTTTATATGAAAAATATTGCAATAGGAGTGCAACTCAAGGAGGAGCGTGAGCGCCTGGGCTATACACAAGCAGACTTTGCTGAGCTTGTTGGGGCGTCAAAAAGGAGCCAGATTGGCTGGGAAAAAGGAGAGCGTTTTCCTGATGCTAGCGCCTTGGCTGGCTGGGCCGAGAAGGGAGTGGATATTTTATATGTGGTGACTGGTGAGCGAGCCAAAGAGATGAGTGAGCTTCCAGCTGACGAACAGTTGATGCTAGATAGTTACCGAGAATTAGGAGCTGCCCAGCGTAAAGCTCTGCTAGCCCAATTACTGACAGGTAATATTGGCACTGTTCAGGAGGAGGCTCTCAGTCATTCAGGTAGCAAACGTGTGACGGTAAAAGGGGAAGGTAACCGGGTTGCAGCTCATGGAAATTATTTTGAGCACGGAAGAAAGGAAAAGAAGTAAGGTCTTTCAATCAAACCGCTCAGCGCTGAGCGGTTTGATTTTCTAAAAAATAGCTAGATAGATTCATGCGTCTTTGCCTAGCCTAACCCAAATTCCTTAATATCTCGTACGAGGGTGTTCAAAACTCTGTGTCAGCTAAACGGTTTATAGGCTGATGTATTTCT
>NZ_JALBWM010000018.1 GCF_023895975.1 Microbulbifer okhotskensis | reverse complement strand
TCAGCTATGCCGCAGGTGTTGACCCTCAGCACCGAGTAATTACCCATAACGCAATCTACAAACCCTAAGGAGCAGCAAGAATGCCAAGCTTTTCCCCTTTAAACGATGTGCCGGGTCTAGAAGCCTGGCAGTTCGCCTACAACATCGATGACGGCCATAGTGCTGGCACGATCGTGCGTGCAACAGTGACTCAGGCCGCTGAGCCCGCAACTGCCGACGCCCAGGCCGCAGCGGTATTGAAATGCACCATCGCCGTGATTGATGATCAAAACAATGTGCAGACCGATGGTGCCGGCGATGCAATGGATAAAGTCTATGTTGCAACCCAAACGCTACAGACTGATGCGGGTCAGACAGTGAATGTTGCTGACCATGTTGCGGACTTGGTGTCCGATTGCATTGTTGAAGTGGCGAATCGCCTCGCGGTGCATAGCTCTATTGCGGCTATGGCTATTCCTAGTGGGTGAGCAAAAGCCGTCGTTGGCGCGACCTGAGAAAGAACGGCCTTGCCGAAGGTGACTTCACCGTATCTAACGATACCGCTGCTTTATTTGGCGCGTTGCTGGGGGGTACCCCTGCACCTTCCGGGGTGAAACCCGCGCTACTGCTGAGTGAAGATGATGAGCCTCGTAATCAGGGAGTCCTGGCCATAAAATAGGTAACCTCGGGCCGAAGCGCGAGGTTTTATATCTCACAGGATACGCGGTTAGGCAGCTTTATTTTCTTTTGCTTGGGCCTCTAAACCTTTTTCAATACGATTCAGAGTTTCGCCCATTTGCTCAAGCCCTTCTTTGAGGCGTTTTAGTAGAGCTATACTTGGGTGCTTCATAGAGCTCCCCCGTATCCATGTTGAATATTCCGCCTCCTTCAAGGCAATCAAACCGAAGTGGAAACTTCTTGCTATTGGCGCCCCACTCATCTCGATTTGGTTTACTATGGATGTGAGAGCGGGGTGAATGCCGGGCTGTCAAGGAGAATCGTATGATTCTGCATAATTTCAAGGGTCAATTTTGACGCGTAAAACAACCCAGGACACTCTTAGATGTGTAAACTCCGCATCGATGTCTGCATACAGCTAGGTTAATTTGTTTTCGTATGCGCCATAAGACAAACAGGGAGGTCGTTATGGCTACCGCATCCTTTGATAAGGCGTTTGTGGTTACTAATCCGGAGGATATAGCAAGAATTGAAGAAGACTTCCGGAGTGATAATTTTCCAGAAATAGAAGTAAAAGATAGGGATATTGATGCTGAATCCAGGGAAGGAGTACAGCGATTACTACAGAAGTTCTCATTTCTTTAAGAGACTTTCTTGACGGCTCAGATAAAAAAAAGGCGGCTGCTAAGGTCATCCTTCAGAGCTTCAAATGTAAGAGAAATCTTGACGTAGAAAAGTTTCTCCAGGAAAGGTCTGTTCGGTTTGAGGAAAGCCATCACTCCCGCACTTTTATTTTTATAGGGGAAGATGATGAGCCCATCGTCCACGGCTATTTCTCACTATCTTTCAAGGAGGTGAGCCTTGAAGGGTCGCTGATCTCTAAAAACCAAGCCAAGAAAGTATCTGGCGGAATGCCCAGGCAAAGCCTGAGGGGCTTCCTAATAGGGCAGTTAGCAAAAAATGAAGCAGTGGTTACCACAAGTATTAACTTGGCTCGCATATTAAAAGAAATATACATAGTTTTAATGCGCGCCCAGAAGGCTATAGGTGGGAGTGTAATACTCCTTGAATGTGAGGATGCCAACAAGCCTCTTGTAAACCTATATGAACACCATGGGTTTAAGCCGCTGACCAAGGACCGTGACGGCATGTTGGTCATGTATCAGATTTTCAAGCCGTCTCCCGCAAAAAAGTAGCTTAGAATATGACCAGCACTTTTGATGCAGTGCTGGAGATATCTCTTGTATTTGTTGCTCCGCCACCAGTCTTATATGATTCCTCAAAACAACAGTGAGGGGTCGTCATGCGCCTGATACTACCTATCATCTTATCCGCCGCTCTGTCTGGCTGTTTCGAGGCTGAAGCTAATACCAATGAATACGACCGTCATGAGTGGCTGCCACGCTGGTCTGATACTGATCGGGACTGCCAGAGCACCCGCCACGAGCTGCTGGTTCAATTCTCCCTTGCTCCAGTAACCTTTACCAATGCCAAGCGTTGCACGGTCGATACAGGCCTATGGCTGGACCCTTACACTGGGAATTTCTATTTCCTGGCCTCAGACCTGGATGTTGAACACATTGTCCCTCTTTCATGGGCTCATGGGCACGGTGGTGCCAATTGGACTGTAGAGCTAAAGCGACAGTTTGCTGAAGACCCTGAGAACCTGTGGCTGGTCGATGATGGCCGGAACCAAAGCAAGGGCGACAAAGGCCCCGATGAATGGATGCCACCCTATGAACCAGTCCAGGCCATCTATGTGCAGCGGTTTATGGCGATAGTGAAGAGGTATGGGTTGGAGTTCTCTCGGGAAGAGTCAGCTCAGGTTTTAGCCCTTCTGAGGGAATAAATTTAGGGTGAACTGTATAGCGCGATATGGGGAAATCGCGCGAAATAACAGGTTAAGATGTCAAGTAGTGAGGGAAGACAATGCAGTACGATCATGGAAAGCGGGTCACTCCTCATTATCATGAGATGACCCCTTTAGAGCGCGCCATTACAGAGTTTGAGGGGAAAGCCAAAGCTTACCACAGCAGTAAAAACTCCCAGCTGGAGAATGAAACGAAAGAGCAGCGGGCAAAGCGAGAAAAGCAGCTGGAATCTGCTCTCCTCCACCTTAAGCATGAGAAGCTTCGTGCTTTAACTCAGGTAGAGGTCCAGCATCAGCTTGAGGAGTATAGGCAGGCTGCAAGAGTTGCAACTGAAGGTGATTTTGCAAGCCAGTTGGAGGCGCAAGAGATACTGGCTGATGAAAAACATCATCCGACTAAAAAGTTAGCCAACTTTATGCGCATGGATGGTAGACCCCAACCAAGCCCCCGATTCACTCCTCATCATTTGGTGCAAGGTAAAGGTAAGGGCCAAGATGCCGCACGTGCAAGAGTTGAGTTGCATATGCAGGGCATTGGGGTTAATGACGCTGATAACGGAGTTTGGATGCCTCGCACAAAGGCTGACAAAGGTCATTGGGCGTATCCAAATACAGCAGCCCACTCAGAAATTCATACTCTGAACTATGAAAAATGGGTCTATGCCAATGTCTCCTTTAAAGCAAGTGAGCAAGCCATGAGAGGGGCCCTGTCGATTTTACGGGCACATTTAAAAGACGGCACTCAGCCAGAGCAAGTGACCTCAAGATCCGACCCCAGCTGGAGCGGAAAATGAATAAACTTCATGAGAATATGAACCGATTTCATACCCTTTCGATGGATAGTAAAGAGTTTTTGTTGATGCTTGACCCCCATATTGGCGGTCGCGTAGCAATGCACTTAGCCATACATAACCTTCCCATTGAGGAGTATTGGAAACCGGTCAAATTTGTCCTGAAAGAAAACCAGGATGCGACAGAGATACCCGATTGGTCATTCTATACATCCGGTAATCTCATTTTGAACGAGAAGGCTAAGGCCGCATTGGAACCATTTTTGTTGGAAGCTGGTGAGTTATTACCATTGGAATCTGATCAAGGTCAATATTATTTCTTTAACTGTTTACTCAAGGTGGATGAGGGAGAAGAGTTGCCTGTCGGCAGAGACCTGTATAAGGCAACCCCAGCAGTAGGCATTGATCTTATTTGTTCCCAAGTTTTTAGAGATGCGGTGGAAAAGGCTCAGCTGGCTGGGATTTACTTCACAAGCGATGTAAGTGCTCTTGCCTGAAGCTTTTTAGAGATGTGTTGCAGCAATTTGCTGCGTTAATGAAAGCCAATTCTGGACGGAAGTAATTGAAATGCAGACACGGATGTTATTGAAGTTGTTTGGGTGGCCCGCTTTCTTGCTGCTATTTTCTATTCTAGCCATGTTTTTCTTGGGGAAGCTTCTTCCCGGGGTTTTGGCTGGAATCCCAATATTTGCAAAGGTGGTGGATGGGGCGCTCTGGGTTGCACCTTGGGTTGGTTTGGCGCTTCTTGTGATGTCGATACTAACGGCTCTTCCCCCAAGCCTGCAGCTTTGGCGCTGGTACCAGGGAGGGGAGGCTTCTTGTTTTCAATGTGGCGGGCTCATTGAGCTCCGTACAGGAAGATATGGACCTTATTCTCACTGTCTGGGGTGCGGGAAAAATGAGAGCCTATGACATGGTAGAGAAAAAAGGGGTGAAATTCTTCTATGAAGAGCCAGCTCAGATATTGGCGGGGCTGGACAAGTAAGTCACACCCTCCAAGTCCCTCCGGCAGTAGCCATCCGGCTTCTACAAGCCTTCCAAGGTGCCGCCCAGCACCCTCATCTCCCGTATATCCTTACTTCCTGAGCGCGAGGAAAGAGGCGCCGGCTTTATCCAGTCCCGAATGCTGCATATTCATCCAGCATTTTAATAGATTGCTTCTGTGTCGTCGGAAAGAAGGAGTTGGACCATGACATTCATAGAGGTTGAAGCCGAGATACGCGCTTGCTTGAACACTATTGATATGACCGCAGACACTGCCGATCCGAAGCTAAGGGACATGTTAAAGGTACAGATAAACAATCTGGATGCGGCAACCAATGCCCTTGTAGATGAGCTGAACGCCCTCAACGAGAGGCAGGCCCAACTTAAGGAGCTATTGAAGTAACTCTCCTATGAGCCCCACAGTGCAACAGGTGCGCAACCGTTGCAGGCAAGCAAAAAATAAGTGGGGGACTGTGTGGGGGATCACAAAAGGCAGAAACAAAAAAGCCCTGAAAAATCAGGGCTTTCTGTACAAAAAATGGCGGTGGGGCAGGGATTCGAACCCTGGGACCTGTTACAGTCAACGGTTTTCAAGACCGCCGCTTTCGGCCACTCAGCCACCCCACCAAATTATGCTGCGCAGTATACATGGCTTATTGGAACATGCAAGCGCCATTCAAAATTTTTTTAAGTAGTTCAATGAGTTAGGTGATTTATTGACCAGCTTCAAGCTTGCTGTCAGAGGTAAGCCGCCCCGATGTTAAACGGGGCGGCTTGGTTAGATATCTTTTAGCTCGCTTCTGCGGAGTCGCGGTCGATATCTGCGTTGGCTTCTGCCTTGCGGGCTGTGCGCGGATCGTTGGTCGGGCGAGTCAGGGCTCGGGGTTTGTGCTCAATCGCTGCCGGTTGCGCGGTATCCAGTGCTTGCTGGGAGCCGGTTTGACGGCGCTCGGTGACGATTGATAGTTCACTCAGCGGTTGAGGGTTAATCCGTGGGTCATTGCCTGCGCGTCCTTGATTTGGAGCTTGGGGTTCTTCCTCGGAGGCTGCGAGTTCAACCGCAATAGCTTCTTCCCGGGCTTCGGGTGCGCTAACGTCGGTCCGCTCTTGCAGGGCTTCTGCCGCAGCGTGAGCTTCTTCCAGGACAATTTCCTCGGCGGCTTCTGGCTCTGCAGGCGCGGCCTGGGTTGGGGGCGCCGGTGGCACTTCAGTTTTCGTTGCCTTTTGTTTGGGGAATTGCACCGCAGCGGCGACCGGCTCGGAGGCTACAGCCTTGGTGGTTTCAGGGGCTTTCGGCTGTTCGCTTTTAACGGCTGTTGGCTGCTGTTCGGTAACTGCAGGGCGAGGTGCTTTCGGGGTGCTCGGCTGCTGGGTGGCAGGCTCGCGGGTTCGCTCTTTAGTTTCCGGTTTTTCCTCAAAGGCTGTCCGTGCCGGCATGGTAATCGCAGGCTTGGCGGCTGCCGCAGGCTTGGGTGCTCTCCGGGGCCTTTCTGTCTCTGTGGATTTGGCTCTCGCTTTGGGTTTGTTGACTGGAGCCTCGGTGCGAGCCTCTTTTACTGAGCCCTGGCCTTTGCGAACTTCGCCTTCGGCCTCGTCGATTGCCTCGTTTACCTCGCGATCCAGTTCTTCCTGGTTGTGCGCAACGGTAGTTGCGGCGGTATTTTCACTACGTTGGCCACCGCGACGACGTGTTTGAGGGCGGCCGCGCACGTTGCCTGGGCGACGTGATGGACGTTGCTGCTCGGAGCTGTCGTTGGTTTGTTCGGTGGATTCAGTTGTGTTTTCAGTCTCTACTACCTGTGTGCGGTTGTCGTCTTTGCGACGGTTGTCATTGCGACGACGACGGCGGCGGCGTTGACCCTCACCTTGGCGCTCAGATGTATTTTCGTGCTCATCGGATTTCGTCGCACGCCTCTCTTCCTGTTGGTCGTCGCGCTTATTATCCTCGCGCCGATCATCTTTGCGGCGGGGCGGGCGACCGTTGCGATTTCCGCGCTGGTTGCGATTGCGGTTGCGTTGCTGCTGGTCCCTGCCACGATTCGTAGATTTCTGCTGTTGCTTAGGTTCCTCTTCCTTGGTGGAGAAGAGGGAGGCAATTGCACTCATCAGTCGGCTGAAAAGTCCCGGCTCTTCTTTCTTCTCGGGAGTTGGCGCGGGTGCAGTATGAGCTATTTGCTGCACGGCCGGCTGCGCGGGGGTGCGTTGCGGCTTTTCCTCTTTCTTGGTCATTGTTTCTTCGGCAGTGCCGGAGATTTTGTAAGAGGTCTCCAGGGTGGCTGTGTCGTCGTCGCGCAGGCGCTGAACCTCAAAATGCGGCGTTTCCATTTCAGCGTTGGGGACAACAACTACACGGGTGGAGTTGCGGGATTCGATTTGGGAAATCGTTTTGCGCTTTTCATTGAGCAGATAGGTGGCGACATTCACTGATGTGATTGCGCGAATCTCTGCGCTGCGCTCTTTTTTCGCTTCTTCTTCTACCAGTCGAAGGATGGAGAGGGCGAGAGATTTTGTGCCGCGAATAGTGCCCTGCCCGCTGCAGCGAGGGCAGACTCGGAAAGTCGTTTCTCCCAAGGATGGACGCAGGCGCTGGCGAGACATTTCCAGCAGGCCGAAACGTGAGATGCGGCCGACCTGAACGCGGGCGCGATCCATGCCGAGGGCCTTTTCCATGCGTTTTTCAACTTCGCGCTGGCTGGACTTGCTCTGCATGTCGATAAAGTCGATTACTACCAGTCCGCCCATGTCGCGTAGACGCAACTGGCGGGCAATCTCATCGGCAGCTTCCAGATTGATCGTGCGAGCGGTCTCTTCGATATCGCCGCCCTTGGTGGCGCGGGAGGAGTTGATGTCGATAGAGACAAGGGCCTCGGTGACATCAATGACGATTGAGCCACCGGACGGCAGTTTTACTTCGCGCTCAAATGCGGTTTCGATCTGGCTTTCGATCTGGTAGCGATTGAACAGGGGGATGGCGTCTTCGTAGTACTTCACCTTATTGGCGTAGTGAGGCATGACTTGGCGGGCAAACTCTGCTGCCAACTGGTAAGCACCTTTGTCGTCAACAATAACCTCGCCAATATCGTCGCGCATGTAATCACGGATGGCGCGGATAATGACGTTGCTTTCCTGGAAGAGGAAATGCGGCGCTCTGGAGGTATCGGCTTCTTCCTTGATTGCGGTCCACAGCTGCAGTAGGTAGTTCAGATCCCACTGCAGCTCATCGCCACTGCGGCCAACACCGGCTGTGCGTACGATGATCCCCATTCCTGAGGGAACATCTACGCTGGAAAGTGCGTCACGAAGCTCTGAACGTTCATCACCTTCAATGCGGCGGGAAATTCCGCCGGCACGAGGGTTGTTGGGCATCAGAACCAGGTAGCGCCCGGCGAGGCTGACAAAGGTGGTGAGAGCGGCGCCCTTGTTGCCGCGCTCTTCTTTGTCGACCTGAACAATGACTTCCATTCCTTCTTTGACAACATCTTTGATTTTGATGCGGCCTTCGATATCCCTGGGTTGCTTGAGAAAGTACTCGCGAGAGATTTCTTTCAGGGGGAGGAAGCCGTGGCGCTCTTCGCCATAATCGACGAATGCGGCCTCGAGGGAGGGTTCTACGCGGGTAATTTTACCTTTGTAGATGTTCGCTTTTTTCTGTTGACGAGTACGATTCTCAATATCCAGATCATAGAGCCACTGGCCATCGACCAGGGCAACACGCAACTCTTCAGGTTGGGTTGCGTTGATTAGCATTCTCTTCATGCGTGTCTTTTTCCTTGCGTTGCGCAAAGGCAGGACACCGTTATTCACAGACTTGCTTGTCGGCTGCCGGGTGGAGAGGACCACCTAGCAGGGCAGGGATATAAGCTGTACCGTCTCAGTCGCGCCTTGAATCTATGCGACTTGTAGAGATCGGTGTTCGCCTATTTTTCACACTGCAAAAACTCCAGATACGCGCTGCTAGCGCGCCATCCGTTGGTACCTTCAGTACCTTTTGTTAGTACTGCCCTGTACCGGTGCCACAGGTTTCCATGGCAGGGTTGGGCGCCGCCCCTTGGTTTGTTTCATGCTGGGCGGCAAGGTTTGCGTCAATAGTCAGAGATTCTGCAGTTCAGCTTTTGGCTGATACTTACTTTCTTAATTTTCTACCAGGCTTGCGGAAGCTATGCTGCCCTGGTCGCCAGTTCGGTTGCTGGCTTGTCATTTTCTGCAGAACCGGACGCAAGTTTGAGTCGTCCTTTCAAGCGCTGCGGGTCACGGCCCGTCTTACCTTCGCGATAATTACCCGCATAACCGCGGGCTGTTGTTGCTAGTGAGTTCCCCTCGGGTTCTCGTTGTTGGGGGTCATCTCAACAGCTGAGTTTTATCAATGACGCGGCATTCCCGCGCACCGGCCGAATGGCAATGTTTTCTCCGAAACCATGGCTATCTCTTCATGTGGGAAGCCGCCAGTGGCCGAAAACGAGCTGAATCCAGGCCGGCCGAATATAGCATGGGCCGGAGGGTGCTTCAATTGTATCCCTTGCAACGCTATGATGCGCGTCATGCGAAGTATACCTCCCCTTAAAACGGCTGCGGCCGAGACCTCCTCGAAAACCTCGAAACCATCTAGTGGCGTACAGCTTTTAACTGTACCTGACGAGTTGGCGGGGCAGAGGATTGATAATTTCCTTCTGGCGCGCCTCAAAGGTGTGCCGCGTTCACGTATATACCGAATCCTGCGCAAGGGCGAGGTAAGAGTAAATAAAGGACGAATAAAGGCTGAATACAAGTTAAAGGCTGGCGATGTGGTGCGAGTGCCGCCAATTCGTGTTGCTGAGCAGATGTCAGCGCCCCTGGCTGGTGAGTCGCTGCGCCAACTGATACAGGAGTCCATACTTTTCGATAGTGATGGGCTGATGGTAATCAATAAGCCCGCTGGCCTTGCGGTTCATGGTGGTAGCGGTGTCAGGCTTGGCTTGATCGAGGTGTTGCGTCAAATGTATCCGCAGAGCCCGTTTATTGAGCTGGTCCACCGTCTCGACCGGGATACCAGTGGCGCAATCATGGTCGCTCGCAAGCGGTCGGTCTTGCAGCATGTCCAGTCGGAGTTGCGAGCGGGTCGTATCGGTAAGTCCTATTTGGCGTTAGCGGTGGGTAAGTGGCCTCGGGGTCGCCGGGTTGTTGAGGCGCCGCTACGCAAAAACACCCTGAAAAGTGGTGAGCGAATGGTGTCAGTTCACCCGGAAGGGAAGGCGTCTGAAACTCGCTTTAGGCTGCTGGAGAGATTCTCGACGGCAACACTACTTTCGGCGGAACCGGTTACTGGGCGAACACATCAAATTCGTGTTCACGCACAATTTGTGGGGTGTCCGCTGGCCGGTGATAGCAAATACACTTCGGATGAGGTCAATCGCGAGTTTCGCCAGCGGGGTCTCAAGCGGTTATTTTTACACTCGGCGTCTGTGCGTTGTACGTTGCCGGGCGGGGCTGCAGTGGAAGTCGAGGCGCCTTTGCCGGGAGAGTTAAGTGTTGTGCTGGGCAGGTTAAAGAAGGGATAGGGCGTTCTTTAGTTATGTTAGTTATTTTCGATTGGGATGGAACGATCTGTAACTCTGAGGCGCGCATTGTCGACTGTATGCTGCGCGCGGCGGACAGGGCCGGTTTGCCGGTGTTAGCTCCCGAGGCGGTCAGTAATATTATCGGACTCGGATTGCCTGAGGCGGTGTCAACTTTATTCCCCGAGGCTGTCAGCGAGGAAAGGCTCGCGATGCGGCAGTATTATTCCGAGGAGTGGATGGAGGCTCGAGTCAATCCCTTGCCGCTTTTTGATGGTGTATTGGAAGCTCTCGACCACCTGCTTTGCGCGGGTCATCAATTGGCGGTTGCCACCGGCAAAAGTCGGCGCGGTCTCGATCGTGAGCTTGAGGAGCATGGCCTTGGTCATTTATTTACTGCAAGCCGCTGTGCGGATGAAACCGCCTCTAAGCCCAGCCCCTTAATGTTGAATGAGTTACTGCTTGAGGTGGGTAGTGCCGCTGAGCAGGCAGTGATGGTGGGGGACACTGTGTACGATTTGGAGATGGCTGCGGCGATTGGTATGTCTTCTATTGGGGTGAGCTATGGCGCCCACTGCCCATCTCGACTGAAAGCGTGCCGTCCGGTAGTAATTATTGATCAATTTCCTGAGTTGCTCAGCTGGCCGCCACTGGTGTGACTGTGCGTGGATCCAGTGGGTCCACGCCAAAATTGGCCAGCATGCTCACCAGGCGGATAAGTGGTAACCCGACCAGTGTGTTGATATCTGAGCCTTCCAGTTTTTCGAAAAGCACGATCCCTAGCCCCTCTACCCTGAATGAGCCGGCGCAATCGTAGGGTTGTTCCAGTGCTACGTACCGCTCAATTTGTTTGTGACTGAGGTCACGAAAATAAACGGTAAATGTTTCAGTGCCGCTGAGCTGTTCTCCGCTTTCGCTGTTCAGTACGCTTAAGCCGGTGTGAAATACGACTTTTTGCCCGCTGCAGGTTTGCAGCTGTTCGATCGCGCGTTGTTGGCTGCCTGGTTTTCCGAGTATTTTGCTGTTGCAGGAGGCTACCTGGTCAGAGCCGATGATCAGTGCCTTGGGGTAGCTTGTCGCCAGAGCCTGGGCTTTTTCGCTGGCGAGGCGCAGAGATAGGGCGTCTGCCGGCTCGCCGGCGCGAGGAGTTTCATCTGTCTGAGGTGAGGCATGCTGGAAAGGAAGGCCAAGCTGTTGCAGTAAGGTCCTGCGATAAGGGGAGCCGGAAGCTAGCATTAGAGGGTGAGACATTCGAGTGATTTTTCCGCTGCGCTGAAATGAAGTTTGTGACCGGGCGATACTGCAATGTCTGAATTGTTTTGACAAGGTTAAGGTGAGTCCATAGAATTGCGCGCTTATGTCGATACCCCCCTCTAAATCAGTATTACCAGAGAGCATTGACGCTCGAAAATTGGTGCAACGAGAGCAGACCTTCGATGGTATTTTGCCGTTGGAGTCCTTGGCTCGACTCAGCAGTGCTGTTGAGTCTGTCGATGGGCATATTTGTATTCAGTTGCAGTTTGGACGGAACCTGCAAGGTCATCGTGTTGTTAGCGGAAAATTGCAGCTGACCGTTGACCTGTTATGTCAGCGTTGCCTGAAGCCGGTTCGCGAGCATATTGAAGCGGAATTTGGCTGGGGTATCGTGTGGACTGAGGAGCAGGGCAAAGCCCTCTCCAAAGATTTGGACCCGGTGATTCAGGATGGCGATGAGCTAGACCTGTACCCGATCCTTGAAGATGAAATTTTGCTTAATCTGCCAATGGTGGCTTATCACCAAGAAGAGTGTGTCTCGAAAGAGAGCTTTCGTTTTGGCGATGAGACTACAGCGGCGGATGAGCAACAGGCAAACCCCTTTAAAGTGCTGGAGCAGTTGAAGGGTTCGTCGGGTAAATCTTAGGATTTTCCGATGAGTTAGGGCTCGCCGGTAGGCGCCCCGGTTCCGGCGAAATTTGTTTATTTTAGGAGCTAGCAATGGCTGTTCAACAAAACAAGAAAACTCGTTCCCGTCGCGGTATGCGCCGTTCCCATGATGCTTTGGGTGCTGGTGCAACCCTTTCTGTAGATCCGACTACTGGTGAGAAGCACCTTCGTCACCATGTGACCAAAGACGGTTTTTACCGTGGTCGCAAAGTGATTGAAGTTAGCGGCGGCTCCGAAGAAGAGTAAGCTTTGTCCAGCCAATTGCGATTGGCCGTGGATGCAATGGGCGGGGACTTAGGTCCCCGCTCTGTCGTTCCGGCTTGTATTAGGTTCCTTCAAAACTTCCCCGAAGCGCAGCTGAAGCTATTCGGTCCGCGTGCAGAGCTTCAGTCTCTGATCCAAGAGCAGCACCGCCCCCCCCGCGCTGTCAGCCGTCTTGAAATTATTCATTGTGAGCAAGTCATTACCCAAGAATGCAATCCGCTGCAGGCTGTACGCCACAAGCGTGATTCCACCATGGCTATGGCGTTGATGAGTGTTTCTGTGGGCGAGGTACAGGCTGCCGTCACCTCGGGTAACACTGGGGCCTTGTTGGCGCTGAGTCGCAGTATTCTCGGGAATATAAAAGGCGTTAGAAAACCGGCGCTAGGCAAGTCTGTGCCCTCTGGCACGGGTTCCTGCTACTTATTGGATCTTGGTGCCAACGTGGATTGCAGTGCGGAGGATTTGCTCCAATTTGCGCGTATGGGTATCGAGGCGCAGCGTATCCATACTTCCCGCAGCAGTAATGGTGATATCAAAGTGGCTCTGCTCAATATTGGGGCCGAGGCTCACAAGGGGAGTGCCGAAATCCGTCGGGCTGCGGGGTTGCTCGAGGCAGACCCTGAGGTCAATTATGTCGGCTTTGTTGAGGGGCATGACATTTTTACCGGTGCGGTTGATGTGGTTGTCTGCGATGGCCTGATGGGTAATGTGGCCATGAAATCTGCTGAGGGTGTGATTCGACTAATGGGTCAAAAAGCGTTCACTATTGAAAAAAGTGGGTGTTTCAAGCGCTTTTTTGGCCAATTGGCCATAAAGCTGTTGCGAAAATGGCGTACACAGGTGGAACCTGCCCGCTATAATGGCGCCAGCTTTGTAGGGGTGAAGGGCAACGTGATTAAGAGTCACGGTGGCGCCAGTAGCGAAGCATTTTATCGGGCGATGGTCACGGCAAAGGAGTGTGCCGATGCGGACCTGGCTGCTAGAGTTGGTGCCGCTATGGCGCAGCCTGGTAGTGGCGCTCCACGGACGATGGATAAATAGCTACTTCCCCCTGCTGAAATCAGCCAAATTTAGGTTTAAGGATATCTTATGACCAATGCTGAACTCGCATTTGTCTTTCCGGGACAGGGCTCTCAGAAAATAGGTATGCTCTCTGAGATAGCTCAGGAGGCGCCCGAGATTCAGGCAACTTTCGCCGACGCTTCGGATGTGCTCGGTTATGACCTTTGGGATCTCTGTCAGAATGGCGAGCAGGATGCGATCAATCTCACCCAGCGTACCCAGCCCCTTCTGTTGACCTCTAGTGTTGCTCTATACCGCTTGTGGCGTTCCCGTGGTGGCTCTCAGCCCGTATATATGGCGGGCCACAGCCTTGGCGAATGGTCCGCTTTGGTGTGTTCTGGCGCCCTCGCATTTAAGGATGCAGTACATCTGGTGCGGGAGCGTGGTCGCTTGATGCAAGAGGCGGTTCCCGCAGGAGAGGGAGCGATGGCAGCAATTATTGGCCTTGATGATAAAGAGGTTGAGGTGGCTTGTGCTGCTTCTGCTCAGGGCGAAGTGGTTGCTGCGGTTAACTATAACTCTCCCGGCCAGATTGTTATTGCCGGCAGTCGCACAGCAGTAGAGCGCGCGATCGAAGCCTGTAAAGCTGCAGGCGCTAAAAAGGCGATGCCGTTGCCGGTCAGTGCGCCATTTCACACTGAGCTGATGCGCCCCGCTGCAGAAAAATTAACACCTCAAATTGAGGTAACAAATTTTAACGCGCCAGAAATTCCGATTGTTCACAATGTTCACGCTGAACTTGAAGCCGATCCAGAGGCGATTAAGTCTCTGATGATTGAGCAGATCTATCGCCCGGTACGCTGGACAGCCTGTGTGCAGAAAGTTATTGGCTCCGGCGTGAGCCAAATGGTTGAGTGCGGCCCCGGTAAAGTGCTGGGAGGGCTGGTCAAGCGTATCGATCGGAGTGTGGCCTGTCATGCAATTGATAGTTCCGGTAACTTTAACGAAGCGCTGAGAACCACAGCGGTTTAAGTTACACAGAAGACAGCTCCAGTAGTCGAATAAGGATTAAGTGAGAATGACCTTACAGATTTCCCTTGAGGGTAAAGTTGCTTTGGTGACTGGCGCCAGCCGCGGTATTGGCGCAGCAATTGCTAACATGCTTGGTGGAATGGGTGCCACAGTTATTGGTACTGCCACTAGTCTACCTGGCGCTGAAAAAATCAGTACCCGTTTTGCTGATGCCGGCATTGCAGGTGCTGGTAAGGTATTGGATGTTACCAGTGCCGAAAGTATTTCAGAGCTTCATGTTGCGATTAAAAATGAGTTTGGTGCTCCTGCGATCCTGGTTAATAATGCGGGGATTACTAAGGACAATCTGCTGATGCGGATGAAAGATGACGAGTGGGATTCAGTCGTCAGCACCAATTTGACAGCCGTCTATCGCATGAGTAAGGCTTGCTTGCGCGATATGACCAAGGCGCGATGGGGGCGGATTATTAATATCAGCTCCGTCGTTGGCAGTATGGGTAATGCCGGTCAGAGCAACTATGCTGCGACCAAAGCTGGTGTGGCTGGGTTTGCCCGCTCATTGGCTGCGGAGGTGGGCTCTCGCGGGATCACAATAAATACTGTGGCTCCCGGCTTTATTGATACTGATATGACAAAAGTCTTACCTGAGGCACAGCGCGAGTTGCTCTTGGGCAAGATTCCTCTCGGCAGGCTTGGAAGCCCGGAAGAGATTGCTTCGGTGGTTTCTTTCCTGGCGAGCGATGCTGGAGGCTATGTCACTGGCGAGACGATCCATGTTAATGGCGGTATGTACATGGCGTAGTTTGTGTTTCAAAATTTCTCTTTAACTTATTGATTTTAGAGAAATTTATGTTTTTGCTGATGGTGTTGAGGGGCGGTGCATTACATCCCGAAAAACTTGGGGTACAATGGCCTCTGAATTATCCAAAAGCTGTGTGAGCCGGTCGTTATCACCAACAAAATTGGATACGGTGAAGAAACATTACGACTAAAACAGATTTTTACCCACTAGGAGTTAAATTGAATCATGAGCAGCATTGAAGAGCGCGTTAAAAAGATCGTTGCTGAACAACTGGGCGTTAAGGAAGAAGACGTAAAACCTGAAGCCTCTTTTGTTGAAGATCTGGGCGCTGACTCACTCGACACAGTTGAGCTGGTAATGGCTTTGGAAGAGGAATTCGAGACTGAAATCCCCGATGAAGAAGCTGAGAAAATCACTACTGTTCAGCTGGCAATTGATTACATCAAGGATAACCTTGGTTAATTCCTGCTGGGTAGTTTAGTTTGGCCGCAGACAGCGAATTGCTGTGCGTAGCCAAACGAATCTGAAAGCCGCCCTATGTTCCATAGCGCGGCTTTCTTTTTTATTGGTACTATGGAATTGTGACTGCTGACCGGATGTTGTTCTTTTGGCTACATTGGTGATGGACGGTAGCAGAAAATTTCAGGGGGGAGCGAAGTGTCGCACAGAAGAGTTGTTGTAACCGGAATGGGTGTCGTGAGCCCGCTAGGTAACACCCTAGAGGATACTTGGTCTGGGGTTTTGCAGGGGGCTAGTGGTGTAGTTCCGATCGATTCATTTGATGTCTCGGCTTTTTCAACCCGTTTTGCCGCTACCGTAAAGAGCTTTGATCCCTCGCCGTATATGCCCGCTAAAGAAGCGCGCAAGATGGATACCTTTTTACAGTACGGTCTGATTGCCGGCATACAGGCAATTCAAGATAGCGGCCTGGAGATCAGTGAAGAGCTCGGCCCGCGAATGGGTACCTGTATTGGGTCCGGTATGGGCGGCATCATGGCAATTGAAAACAATTCGTTGCTGATTGCCGAGAAAGGCCCGCGCCGAGTATCGCCATTTTTTGTGCCTGGAGCCATTATCAATATGGTTGCAGGGAACCTGTCTATTAAGTTCGGCCTCAAGGGGCCGAATCTGTCAGTAACAACAGCCTGTACAACAGGTACTCACGCCATCGGTCTCGGTGCTCGCACGATTCAGCATGGTGATGCGGATGTTATGGTGTGTGGTGGTGCGGAAATGGTTACCACTCCTGTGGGGCTTGGCGGCTTCTGCGCTGCCAGGGCTCTATCTACACGCAATGATGATCCGCAGGCAGCCAGTAGGCCCTGGGATAAGGATCGCGACGGATTTGTTCTGGGTGAGGGTTCAGCAGTACTTGTCCTGGAAGAATATGAGTGTGCAAAAGCCCGTGGAGCCAAAATTTATGCGGAAGTTGCCGGTTTTGGTATGAGTGGCGATGCTTTCCATATGACCTCTCCGCCTGAAGATGGTGCAGGAGCGGCGCGCTCCATGGAGAATGCCTTGAGGGACTCGGGTATGAATCCCAGCGATATCCAATATATCAATGCCCACGGAACTTCGACCACTCTGGGTGACAAAGCTGAGATCCTGGCGGTTCACGAGGTTTTTGCCGGTGCGACGGATACGCTCGCGGTGAGCTCTACCAAGTCTATGACTGGCCATTTGTTGGGGGCTGCCGGCGCTATTGAAGCTGTTTTCTCAGTGCTATCACTGCGTGATCAAGTGGCTCCCCCCACGACAAACCTTTTTAGCCCAGATGAGGCCTGTGCCGGTATTAATCTGGTGCCTCACGAAGCCCAGTCAATAGGAGTCAATGCTGTTCTCTCCAACTCTTTTGGTTTCGGCGGTACCAACGGGTCACTGATCTTTAAGCGAGTCTGATTCTTTCGTCCACTCGCGGGGTGGGCGGATTTGGTTCGGGAATTGAATGCACCAGCTACCTCAGTCGTATCTTAGGGGGCGAACTGTCGATCAGTTGCCCCTAGATGCTGACTATGTCGATGGAATCCTCGAAACAGTGCGTTGTCACAACGGAAGCCTGCCCCTATGGCCTCTTCATCGTGCCCGTTTGCAGCGAGCAGGTGTTCTAGGAGGGGCATATCTGGCGGAAATTGAGCAGGCGACGTTAATGTCGGCAGCTGCTTGCCCGTGGGCCGGGGCGATTGCGCGATTGCGTATCGGGAGTATTGAGGGGAAAGCATGTTGGGATCTAGCGTTCCGTCCGCTGGAAATGACCAGAGAGGAACAGGTTGGGACGCGACTGTTTCCCTGTTCGACGACGTTGTCCGTGAATGGTAATTTGAACCTGGGCTGCAAAACTTTGGCCCGCAACCGATATAATGCTGCAAAAGCGGAGCTCCCAGATAGGCAGTGCCTGGATGGCTTGATGTTGGACTCTGCTGGAAGAGTGGTCGAGAGTTTGCGCTGCAATATCTTGGCGCGTTTTGGTAAGGAGTGGGTGACACCCAACCTTCAGCGTTGCGGAGTTCGCGGTGTCATGAGGGAGTGGCTTTTCAGTCATACCTTTTGGCAGGTGCGGGATATGGACATTGCGGCACTCTGCAGGGCCGATGAATTGGCCCTTTGTAACAGTGTTCGCGGTGTACTACCGGTGGTAGAGATCGTCGGCTACAAGACGTGGTCTGTGGGCCCTGAAACCCAAAGGCTACAAAAGCTTATAGTGGAAAAATTGTGGTGAAAAAAAAACAAGCGGGTTCCGCTTGGAAGGTGTTGAAGCTGCTTTTTGGTGGGTTCATTTTGCTTTGCCTGGTCGCGGCCGCTTCTTTGTGGGTGGTGAGGGGAGCTCTTGAATCCCCACTGCCAATTACTCAAGAGGGCCTGAAGCTCCAGGTCGACAAGGGCGGAAGTCTGTCCCGGACGCTGAGGGGCCTGCAAGCTGAAGGTGTTATTCAGTGGCCAAGGTTACTTCTCGCCTATGCCTACTGGGAAGGCAAGACAGAAATTCATTCTGGTGAGTACTTGGTCCCCTTTGGTAGTAGTGCGAGGGACTTGGTTACGCGCCTGAACCGTGGTGAAGTTACCCGCTATCGGGTTACCTTGCTGGAGGGGTGGACTTTTCGTCAAGCTCTGAGGCAAATCAGGTCCGGTAAAAATATTGTCCTGTCTGAGGCGGGTAGTAATGTGAGTGCTGTGGCCCACGCACTTGGTCTCAAAGAAGGAGAGGTAGAGGGGTGGATTTTTCCTGATACCTACGTTTATCGGTCCGGCACCACGGATATAGAATTGCTGCGTCAGGCTTACGATCGGATGCAGAAAGTTCTCGGTGAGGAGTGGCGGGCTAAAGGGGATGATCTCCCATATAAGTCACCCTATGAGGCATTGATAATGGCCTCGATTATTGAAAAGGAAACCGGACAGCCGTCGGAGCGCAGTGAAATTGCCGGCGTTTTTGTACGCAGGCTTAATATGGGGATGCGCCTGCAGACGGACCCAACGGTAATCTACGGTTTGGGTGATGACTTTGATGGTAATCTGACCAGAACCCACTTGCGTCTGCCTACGCCGTATAACACCTATGTTATTAATGGCCTCCCCCCAACACCAATTGCCCTGCCCGGGCGAGCAGCGATCCGCGCCGCATTAAACCCCAAGCCGGGTAAGAGCCTTTATTTTGTGGGTAAAGGGGATGGCTCTCATCATTTCTCAGCAACGCTGATGGAGCACAACCGTGCGGTGCAAGAGTATCAGCTGAAAAGACGAGCGGATTACCGCTCGCGCCCGACAAAAGGAAATAATTAGTGTCGCACGGCAAATTTATCACCTTGGAGGGTGTGGAGGGCGTTGGTAAATCCACCAACTTACTTTACATCACTGAGTGGTTAAAAAAACACAATATCAAGTTTATTCAAACCAGAGAGCCGGGGGGCACTCCATTGGCAGAGCAACTCCGGGAGCTACTGCTGGCCAAGCGCAAAGAGTCCGTAGACCCGACGGCAGAATTGTTAATGGTGTTTGCGGCTCGCGCACAACATCTTTCGCAAGTCATACTTCCTGCGCTGGATCGCGGCGACTGGGTGATTTGTGATCGCTTCACCGATGCCACCTATGCCTACCAAGGTGGAGGGCGGGAACTGGATCGAACTTTGATTGAGCAGCTGGAGCAGACCGTTCAGAAAAATCTGCGACCAGACAAGGTACTCCTGCTTGATCTCGACCCTGAAACTGGTCTTCAGCGTGCTGCCCGTACTGGCGATGCAGATCGTTTTGAGAGTGAGCATTTAGTATTTTTCAATCGGGTACGTGCTGCCTACCTAGAGCGTGCCGAGGCTTTTCCAGCCCGCTATGCCATTGTCGATGCCAGCCAACCCCTTGAGCGGGTGCAGCAAGAGCTTGGCCGGCAATTAGAACGTCTGCTCTGAATACTAACAGTGCGACCTTGCCCAATGGGTGTATTTTCAACATGACAGGAAGTGTGGCTGATGTCAGTGCCTGAAACCTTTGCACATAAACCGATACCGGCGCCGCTACCTTGGCACAGTGCCCAGTGGCAGCGACTGGGTACCCAATGGCAGGCTGGGCGCTGTCCCCACGCGCTTTTATTGATGGGGTCGGCGGGTTTGGGTAAGCGGCAATTTGCGGATGCTTTTTCTGCACTGGCTCTCTGCAAGCAGCCCAGGGCGGGGCAGGCGTGCGGTGAATGTAAGGATTGCCGTCTTTGGATGGCGGGCTCACATCCCGATTTTTTGCGTGTTGAGCCAGAAAAGCCCGGTGGTCCTTTAAAGGTTGAGCAGATCCGGCAATTGGGTAGTTTTGTGTCGCGTACCAGTGGTCGCGGCGGGGTTCGTCTGGTTTGGTTGTCTCCAGCGGAATCAATGAATATCAATGCGGCCAATGCATTGCTAAAAAATCTCGAGGAGCCGGCGGCCTCGGTCATTTTTTTACTTGTTACCGATGCGCCAACAGGGCTTCTGCCAACGATAAAAAGTCGATGCCAATCCATTGGCTTCCCGCCCCCGGCTGAAGAAATGGCATTACAGTGGCTGAGCAATAGCGGCTTGGATGAGCAGCTGGCGCAGCGCTTACTTGATCTTGCGGGTGGTGCGCCGTTATTGGCTGCAGAATTAGCTGAGCCAAAGTCGAGAGATGTGCGAGAGCAATTCTTTCGGGATTTGATTGCTGTAGCCCAGGCCACGGCCAGTGCGGTGCCTACTGCAGGGCGTTGGGAAGTACCACCGGACAATGTTGAGCTGGCTCAACTGCTTCTTTTTTGGCAGCACTGGCTAACCCAAATGTTACATTTCCGCAGTTGCGACGTGACTGGCGATACTCAGATTATGGCGTTGTTGCAGAGAATACCGGGCGAGAGAGAGCAAAGTCTGCAATCGGTATTCGTGTTTTATGACCACGTACTGCAGGCGCGCAAGGGCTTGAAGGGAACCACAAACCCCAATCGACGCTTGCTCCTTGAGGAGCTGTTGATCCGATGGGCAAAGTTGTTCAGTTAACGTTGTTCATCACAAAAGGGCATCTGTCCCTTTCTGGCTGTCTGGACACAGGCAGTTGGCTTAGATAAGTTAGCGCATCATTAAGAAACATTGAGGTTGTCCATGAAAGCCATGGGAGGTGGTGCCAGAAACGGCATCCTGTCACTGAAAATCCAGGATAAATCTGTGCTTTATGCAGCCTATATGCCCTTCGTCAAGAATGGTGGCTTGTTTATCAGTACAGACAAATCATACAGCCTTGGTGATGAGGTGTTTTTACTCCTGAGTTTGATGGACGAACCGGAAAAAATCCCTGTTGCAGGTAAGGTGATTTGGATTACTCCAAACGGTGCCGAGGGCAATCGTACTCCAGGTATTGGTGTTCAATTTGGTGATAAGGACAATATCGCGCAAAACAAGATTGAAACTTACCTGGCGGGAACTTTAGAATCCAGCCGCCCAACTCATACGTTGTAACCCTCTAATGCTTGTAGATTCTCACTGTCATCTGGACAGACTTAAACTCGATAAATTTGATGGCGATTTGGATGCCGTGCTGGAGCTTGCTCGCAGTCGCGGTGTAGGCAAATTTCTTTGTGTCGGTATCAGCCTGGAAAATGCAAATGCGGTAGTGGATATTGCAGCTCGTTACCAGGATGTGGTTTGTTCGGTTGGCGTACACCCGTTAGATGTTGACTCTGGTATGGCGGGTGTTGACCAGTTGATAGAAATGGCGAGCCGGCCTGGTGTCGTGGCACTGGGGGAGACCGGCTTGGACTATTACTACAGTACTGAAACCCGGGAGGTTCAGCAGCAGAGTTTTATCGCTCACTTGCAAGCAGCAGGGCGTACTGAGCTTCCAGTAATAGTCCATACGCGAGATGCGCGGGAAGATACTATTGCGTTGATTAAAGAGCACGGTGATACAAGAACCGCCGGTGTTCTTCATTGCTTTACAGAAAATTGGGAAATGGCTAAGGCGGCTCTGGATCTCAATTACTATATTTCCCTTTCTGGCATCGTCACGTTTAAAAATGCCGAAGAATTAAGGGATGTTGCGCGCAAGTTACCTTTGGATCGCTTGTTGGTTGAGACTGACTCCCCTTATTTGGCCCCTGTGCCTTACCGAGGCAAGCCCAATATCCCGGCCTACGTACGCGAAGTGGCAGAGTATGTCGCTGAGCTTCGAGGTATTCCTTACGAGCAGTTGGCTGAAATTACTTCAGAGAACTTTTTCAGATTATTCCCCCGGGCGGTTTGATCCGGGCCTTTTGGATGTACCCTATGATTAAGCAGCAGCTGCAGGTCATGCTGACTCTGCAAGATGACATTAACACCGTCGTTAATGAAAATTGGCGCGCGCAAAACTTTGCTTGGTATCGAGCAATTTGGGTTGAGAGTGCAGAGCTTTTAGACCACTACGGATGGAAGTGGTGGAAAAAGCAGCAGCCTGAAATGGATCAAGTTAAACTTGAACTAGTGGATATTTGGCACTTTGGGTTAAGCCTGGAGTTGCAGCAGGGGTCGCCACAGCAAGTATCGGAAACCATGCTTTTGGAATTGGAAAGCGCCCGACGGGCTCCAGGTGATTTTCGTGAGAATCTCGAATCTTTCACCCTGAATACATTGGCCGGCAAGCAATTTGATCTTATTGGTTTTGCTCAATTATTGGCCGATGTCGAAATGACTTTCGCTGAGTTGTACCAACGTTATGTTGGTAAAAACGTACTCAATCGATTCCGTCAGGATAACGGCTATAAAGATGGCAGTTATATAAAAAACTGGGCAGGGCGCGAAGATAATGAGCACTTGGCTGAAATTACCAGCCTGCTGGACTCGGCTGCTACCGATTATAGTGATCAGGTCTACGCAGCCCTACAGGAGCGCTACCGTGATTTAGCACTGGCATAACCACTCGCTGTGAGTGTCTATTACAGTCTGAAAGATTTTGTTCTACAAATTGAGCCGGTATTTTGCCTGTGTAAGGTGAAATTTGCTCGTTAGGCCCTATAATGCGGCCGCTTACAAACGAGGGAGAACTATCGTGAAAGCACCTGTTCGTGTTGCTGTTACCGGCGCTGCCGGTCAGATTAGCTATTCGCTGCTGTTCCGCATTGCTTCTGGCGAAATGCTGGGTAAAGATCAACCGGTTATTCTGCAATTGCTGGAAATTACACCGGCACTGGAAGCGCTGAAAGGCGTTTCTATGGAGCTAGAAGATTGCGCTTTCCCGCTGCTCGCGGGTATTGTTCAGTCCGATGATGCTACCGTTGCATTCAAAGATGCTGACTACGCTCTGCTCGTAGGTGCTCGTCCTCGTGGACCGGGTATGGAACGCAAGGATCTGTTGGAAGCCAACGCTGCAATCTTCTCTGCACAGGGCAAAGCCCTGAACGACGTTGCTTCTCGTGACGTGAAAGTATTGGTCGTTGGCAACCCAGCTAACACCAATGCCCTGATTGCTCAGCGTAATGCTCCAGATCTGGACCCGCGTAACTTTACCGCGATGACTCGCCTGGATCACAACCGCGCCCTGTCCCAGCTGGCTAACAAAACTGATTCCAGCGTCAATGACATCACTCATATGACGATTTGGGGCAACCACTCTTCCACCCAGTACCCGGATCTTCACCAAGTGAAAGTTGCTGGTACCGCAGCGATGGACAAAGTGGAGCAGGATTGGTACGCAAATGATTTCATACCGACTGTGCAACAGCGCGGAGCAGCGATCATTAAGGCGCGTGGCGCTTCCTCTGCAGCTTCCGCTGCAAACGCGGCCATCGACCATATGCGTGATTGGGCGCTGGGTACTGCGGAAGGCGATTGGACTAGCATGGCTATCTTTAGCGATGGTTCCTACGGCATTCAAGAAGGTTTGATTTATTCCTTCCCATGCACCTGCAAAGGTGGCGACTGGGAAATTGTACAAGGCGTTGAAATCAACGACTTCTCCCGTGAAAAAATGATTGCTACCGAGCAGGAATTGGCGGCAGAGCGTGATGCTGTAGCTCATCTACTGCCGTAACATGAGTTGAGATGCTGGCAGTTTTGCCCAACATCCTGAAAAACCCGCACTTTGTGCGGGTTTTTTTCTTGGCTGTCGTGTGATTTCGGTAGGTGTAGCTTTCCGATTGGCATCTCAGTGTGAGTTCCCGCCATCGGCGCTACACTGAAGTTATATGTCTGTCGGAACTCTTCTGCTATGGTCACAGAAGTTGGCCGCAACACCGCCCGTTGCGCCTGTATCCTGTTGCAGCCCAATCAATCCCTGTCCCTCTCCGGTAACCTATGGGTGTTTTTCTCACTGGTTGGTGTGTCGCTTGGAATCAGTCTGGCCTTTGCGTTTGCTGGGGCCTGGATGATCCTGCCTTTTGCCGGACTTGAGATTATTCTGCTGGCGGTTTTGTTCACCTATGTGTATCTCGATGGGACACGCAGGGAGGTAATTCGTATCAGTGAAAGTCAGGTAATACTGGATTGCTGCAAAGGGATGAGACAGAAAACGGTGTATCACCGGGAGTTTGACCGAGACAAGCTATCAGTGCTTGTCCGCATGGGCGCTAGCTCCACCGAGCCGGCTATAGTCAACTTCAGTGGGCCAGAGGGTTGCCTTGAGGTGGGAGAGTTTCTTACCGAGGCTGAGAAGGCAGAACTGGTACAAAAGTTGGATCGCTTTGGTATTTGTGCACGCAAAGAGAAAGTGTTTCGCTTGCATCAGTTCTGATTTCTACGTAGAACTGGCGTCTCGTTTGTTACTTTTCGATATAATCCCCGCTTCATTTCAATAGTTCCACAGGGGATATCAGATGACTTTTCCGAAGATCGGTAATTTGGCTCCGGCTTTCTCGCTGACCAATCAATGTGGTGAAAAGGTGTCACTTAAGGATTTTCGCGACAAAAGTAATGTCGTCCTCTATTTTTACCCGAAAGCACTAACCCCCGGTTGTACGACCCAAGCATGTGGGATTCGCGATAGCGCGGCAGATTTCGCAAAAACAAGTACGATTGTACTTGGTGTGAGCCCTGATCCTGAAGCCAAGTTGCAGCGCTTTATTGATAAGTACGAACTTAATTTTGATTTGTTGTCGGATGAGGATCACAAGATTGCAGACAAATATGGCTGTTGGGGGCTGAAGAAATTTATGGGTCGTGAATACATGGGCCTTTTGCGAACGACCTTTATCATCGATAAGAGCGGACGTCTTCGCCATATTGTGGACAAGGTGAAAACCAAAACCCATGACGTTGATGTGTTGAATTGGATTGGCGAGAATCTGGATTAATTGCCAGACTCAGTGGGGGCAGGGTGGTGGTCGATAGTTGGCCGACTGCAGCCCCCGGATTTCCGGACTTGAGGCCGACAAGCGAGTACGGGAAGCAAGGATTTTTGTCCCTTGAGCCACTATAAGATGAAAAAAAGCACTGTCGTCCCTTGCTTTCTTAATTCTTGGTCTATACTGGCAGTTGTAAAGGAAAGGTGCGCCGGCTAGAGAGAATCTCTCTGCGGGAATTGCCGGGGCGGTAAGTTTAAAAATTGTATATCTCTGTGAAGGATTCGATGTTTGTTTTTGGTGCATCCCGCATCACGCAGTCGTCCGCCGAAGTTGATGATGTATTGGTGTGGGCAGGGGAAAACGGGATTCGCTGGATGCGGACATAGAAAAATAACTGCGGCTCACGGAACTCAAAAGGAGCAGCTCGATGAACCATACTCAGCCCGACCAGACTTCGCTCTCTGAAGATAAATCACTTCAGCAGGCCAGAATATCCGGAGACCCGAATATTCTCGACCAGCTGCTGGCCCCACCGGAGGCGACTAGCTTTGGCATTGCCGCCCGGGTAATTGATGTGCTGGAGCAGCGTATCGGTAAGGCCTCTCTCGCTATTCGCCCGGTAGCGTCCGACTTAAGTATGTCCACCCGGACTCTGCAACGTCGTCTGCAGGAGCATAACCTCAGTTTTGCATCCCTGCGTGACCACGTGCGCTTCCGCCATGCAGTGCACTTCCTCAAAGACACTGCGTTGAGTGTCGATGGGATCTCCAGAATTTTAGATTTCTCTGATCGAACCAGCTTTACCAGCGCTTTTAAACGCTGGACAGGAATGTCTCCTACTGGCTATCGCCGGCAGGTCCGCCAACGGTTCTGAGTATGGATTGGGTTGGTCGGTTCTTGCGGGATCGGCCCGATCCGTTGCCTCAGCGGAATAAACCCGTTAGAGTTGGCGGCAATTTTATAGGCTGACTCTTTGAGGTTTTGCATGAGCTTTTTTATTCCCTCTGCGATGGCACAGCAAGCAGCGCCCGCTTCGCAGGGTAACCCGATGATAACCCTGCTGATGTTCGCAGGACTTTTTGCGTTTATGTGGTTTTTCATTATTCGCCCTCAACGCAAGCGTCAGAAAGAGCACCAGGAGCTGGTTGGCGGACTGAAAAAGGGTGATGAAGTTGTGATGACTAGTGGAATGCTGGGCCGCGTAGACAAAGTGGACGAAGACTACATCGTGCTGGAAGTGGCGGACAATATGTCCCTCAAATTTCAGAAGGTATCTGTACACGCAGTATTACCGAAGGGCACGATCAAAAAGATCTAGCCGCTCGCAGGATATGACCTTGTAGTTATCCGACCCAAAAGCCTGGCAACTGCCGGGCTTTTTTATTGCTGTAATTTTTATGTAATGAGGTGGGCTAATCCTTGTCAGTTGATAAATAGTCTCAGGTAGGCAGCTATGTCGGATACTGGTAAAAAAGCAGAAGATGTCACTATTGTCAGAAAGGTCAGTGCCCTTCCAGCACTGTCAAAAATTAAGGTGGAGGAGCCGTGGAGGGATGAGGGGAGCTTTCACTTTCAGGTAAACCTTTCAGCTGAAAACTCCCCGAACGGCGGATTTCTGAAAATAGGCACTGTGCAGGCCAATGTGCCGGGCTGCGGGGCATTTGAACTGCGATGTGACGAGGGTAGTGTTATTGGTGGTACGGACAACGCACCAGCGCCACTGGATTATCTCTCAGCAGGAATTGCGTTCTGCTTTCTCAGTCATATCTCTTTTTATATTAATACGGCTAAGCTAAAAGTTAAGAATGTGCGCCTGGAGCAGCAGGTACGCTTTAAGGCTGAAATTGACAACATGCAGAGTCCAGAGGATCAAGAGCCCCGCAAAGGGGTTTGTGAGGGTATTGACACGTTTGTGTATGTGCAGTCAGAAGAGCCGAGGGATATCATTGAGCAAATGGTGACCGCCTGTCGGGCCGCTTGTATGGGGTTTCAACTTGCAATAAATGCAGTGCCCACTGAAATGACCCTGATATATAACGAACCTTGAAGCCCAGCGGTGCTCACAGGTGAAGAGGAAGTAGTTCTCGATCTCTTGCGTTGTTGACGAATTCACAAAAATGGAGCTCGCTATGCCCAAGAGATTACCGATAGAGCTGCCCGATCACCTAAGTCTGGCAAACCTGCCTACGCCCCTCCAGCCACTCGATCGTATCAGTGAGCGCTATTCACTTCCTTCTCGTGGACCTAGGATCTGGGTAAAAAGAGATGACCTCACAGAGTCCGGGATGTCAGGTAATAAGTTACGCAAGCTTGAGTTTGTCATGGCTAAGGCTCAAGGAAGCGGGGCGAATGTATTAATTACCTGTGGTGGTATTCAGTCCAATCATTGCCGAGCAACTGCGCTGGTGGGCGCGCGTCTGGGAATGAAGGTTCAGCTGATTCTCAGAGGCAAAGACCCTGGCGAGCTGGATGGAAACCTTTTACTGGATAAACTGGCTGGAGCTGAGGTGGCCGTATACCCAGATGAAGAGTACTCCCGTGATCTGGAGCAATTGTTCGAAAAATGGAGTGAGGTCTATCAATCTCATGGGGATAAACCATTTTGTATTCCCACCGGCGCAAGTGATGGTCATGGTATCTGGGGTTATATATCGGCTTCTGAGGAATTGATTAACGATTGCGCTGAACAGAGGTTTGAGCCAAGCCATATTGTGTGCGCCACAGGTAGTGGTGGTACTCAAGCAGGCTTAACCCTAGGCTGCCATTTACTGGGGCTGCAAACGAGAGTGACAGGTTATGCAGTTTGTCAAAATTCCGCTTACCTCCAAAAAAAAATCCGTGAGGATATAGCACACTGGATGGAGTTGACTGGTAACCCGTTGGACCTGAATTTCCTTAGTGTGTTGATCAATGATGATTATAGGGGCCCCGGTTACGGACTTGCGGGAGTGGAGGTGTATCAGACTATTGAGGAGCTGGCGCGTTTGGAAGGAATCCTTCTTGATCCAGTGTATACAGGCAAGGCATTTCACGGCCTGTTGCAAGAACTGCAACAGGGAAATTACCAAGGGGTGGATAATCTGGTCTTTATACATACTGGAGGGCAATTTGCTCTCTTTCCACACCGAAATCACTTCTTCCTGACAGTCGAATAATACGACATTACTGTTCTAGTGCCTCGTAAGCTGCTAACCTGCGCAACAAATTACAGTTACATCTGTATATAAAACAAACAGAAATTAGTCAGAGTAGTGGGGGGGTAGTTTGGATTCCTTTAACGGACTGTTGTTGTTCCTAGACGGCATGCTTGGCTCGGCACCTTGGTTTCCCTGGGTGTTACTTGGAGTCGGTTTCTTTTTCACCATTTATCTTGGGTTTCCTCAGTTTCGTTATTTTGGTCATGCAATCAAAATTGTACGGGGTAAGTATGATAAGCCCGGTGATCCCGGCGATACTTCCCATTTCCAGGCATTGGCAACAGCACTTTCAGGTACCGTTGGTACCGGGAATATTGGCGGTGTCGGTCTCGCTATTTTCCTGGGTGGTCCCGCTGCATTATTTTGGATGTGGATGACAGCCTTCTTGGGTATGACCACCAAGTTTGTTGAAGTAACCCTTTCTCATAAATATCGCATCAAGGCTGCAGACGGTTATTACGCTGGTGGCCCCATGTTTTACATGGAGCGCCGCTTGAATATGAAGTGGCTGGCAGTGTTGTTTGCCGTAGCGACCGTAATCTGCTCGTTTGGTACCGGCAGTCTGCCTCAGGTCAATAATATTGCCCAAGCAATGCACGATTCTTTCGGTATTGAAAAGGCTTTGACCGGTGGTGTGCTGGCAATTTTGCTGGGTATGGTGATCATTGGCGGAATCACTCGAATTGCTAAGGTGACTTCCACTATTGTTCCAACAATGGCGGTTATTTACGTTATCGGTGCGCTCGGCGTTATCCTCTATAACTACGAAAATATTCTTCCCTCATTTGGTGCGGTTTTTAGCGATGCCTTTAGCGGTAGTGCAGCTGCCGGTGGATTCCTGGGGGCGAGTTTCGCTTATGCCTTTAATCGCGGTGTGAACCGTGGTCTTTTTTCCAACGAAGCTGGCCAGGGCTCTGCGCCTATTGCTCACGCCGCTGCGCGTGCGGACGAGCCGGTCTCTGAGGGTATGGTTTCTTTGCTGGAACCTTTTATCGATACCATCATCATTTGTACCCTGACGGGTTTGGTAATCCTCTCTTCTGGTGTCTGGACCGAAAAGCATGAGAACCTGTTCGAGGGGGCGGATACTTATGTGGTTACCGGCAGCTACAGCGAGGAAAATACTCAGGATGTTGAGCAACTGTTCAACTACTTGAGCGGCAAGACCAGTGACGTAAAAGCCTATACGGGTTCGGTTGTCGTGACCGATGGCCACCCCCTGAATAGCCAGGACTTTACTCTGATTCACGCTCGTTCTATTGCTGAAAACCTGGATTTTCGTGTGGGTGAAAACAGCTTTAGTGGTGTTCTGGATGTGAAGGATGGCAAGTTCGCCAATGAAGAGGTCGATATTTGGGGTAAATCCCTGGTGCACTCAGTGGCATTGACCAATCTGGCTTTCCAGCGCGGTTTCTTTGGCAAGTATGGCGGCCTTATTGTTACCCTGGGGATTTTGCTCTTTGCTTTCTCTACGGCGATTGCCTGGTCCTACTATGGCGATCGCTCAATGATTTACCTGTTTGGTCCCAAGGCGGTAATGCCGTACCGAATTGTGTATGTGATTGCCTTCTTCTGGGCCGCTATTGAAGATACGACGGTCATTTGGAACCTCTCTGCAGTAGCCATTATCATTATGACCTTGCCCAACCTGTTTGGCATTACAGTGTTGGCTAAGGAAATGAAAGATTCGGTCAAGGATTACTGGAAAGACCCGAGTCATAAGTAATCCGTTGGATGCTAATAACAAAGGGCGGCCATAAGGCCGCCCTTTGTGTTTCCGGTCAATGCAATGTGAAGCCTGGATTTCACCCCATTAGCGTTTAGGCAATGGGGTGAATTACAGTCTTAAAAGCGGTTGCCTTACTCGGCCTGTGCACTCAATGAAATACCGGAGTAGGCAGAGTAACCACGGATACTGACATACCAGGTTCCTGCTTGCGGGCTACTGATACTGCAGCTTTCGTCATTACCCCACTCGTAAGGGCGGCAGTCGTAGGTAGTGCGCGTGGGTTCCTGGCCGAATCGTACGTAGAGGTCGGCATCACCCGTTCCGCCTGCCATGACGGCATCCAGTGTTGAAATACCGCTTGCAACATCAATAGTGAAGTGCTGCCAGCTATTCCGTGAACCGGAAAGATCGGTTTCTTCCCAGCCATCGGGGTTGCCGCCACCACCATCGCCTTCGGTGTAGCTACCGACAAGGCTCACGCCGGAGAAGGAAGAGTAGCCTCTTACCATGACGTGATAAGTACCACCCTGCACGTTATCGATAGTACAGGTTTCGTTGTTCCCCGAAGTGTAGGGACGGCAGTCATAGGTACTGGTAGTCGGCTCATTATCAAAACGAACGTAGAGGTCGGCGTCACCACTTCCTCCAGACATTTCGAAGACGAGATCAGTGGCATCAGCGGGTACATCCAGGGTGAAGCGGATTTCGTCACTGCTGCTGCCGTCAATGTCAGTTTCTACGACACCATTCTCAAGTTCGCCGCCTTCGTTGCCACCGCCGCCACCGCCACCACCGCAGTTGCTGGTGGAAACACCGACTGTGGAAAAGGCTGAGACGACATCAGAAGTGTTGTAGCCCAGATCCGTTGCTGCGGAGAGTACGCCACAGGCGCCATCTACGTAGTCTGAGTCGGCACTCCAATAGGTCTGATTGGCCAGAACAAAAGGATCAAATGCAGTGCGGGTATCCCAGCCGTTGGTATTGGCAAGGAGGTAGAAGGCTCGGTTGAAAACACCGGAGCTATAGTGCACATCCATGCCGTTGTAGTAGTCATCGGCATGTCCGATCGAGCTTCCGTCATCGGTCGGGTCTTCAAAGTAGCGAAGGGCACCGTTGGACTTAAAGATCTCAGCGCCAACCAGCCAGTCGTTACTACCGCGCATATAGTACTCGGCGACCTCACCGGCAATATCCGAGAAAGATTCGTTAATACCGCCAGATTGGTTGGCATAAATCAGATCGGAGTTTTGCTCTGTAAAGCCGTGGCTGACTTCATGAGCAGAGACATCGAGGCTCACCAATGGGTAGAAATAGCTCTGACCGTCGCCAAAAGTCATCTGGGAGCCGTCCCAGAAGGCATTTTCGTAGTTGCTGCTGTAGTGTACCCGCATTCTCAGTTTTTGCGTGAGAGGGGAGGTTCCATACCAGTCGCTATAAAGGTCAAAGACGACACCACCAAAGTAGTGGGCATCATTGAGCGGTGAATAGGCGCCATTGATTTCTTTGTAGTCATTGTAGGGGCAGGTAAACGAATGAATACTGCCGCCTGAGGTGCCGTGATTCAAGTCAACGGTTTCAACATTATCCGTGTCCATGGCGCAGCTGTTATCAACTGTCATGTGAGGATAATCGGTGCCGTATTCATAGCGTCCAGTTTTTTGGTTTCCGCCGGGGCCAGTGGCATTTTGCTGGAAGTTCAAGCCGTCCCAATGCTTAATGACTTCGCCTGTCATCGCATCAATAAAATAGAAGGGCCGAGTGGGTTCCTGCCCGTACTCCACCCAGTTGACCAGGTAGGCCAGTCGAGCTTCGTCTTGCTCATTAATGTAGACGTAGAGCTTTTTCTTGGCATTGTGGGCTTCCAGCTTAAGTGCCGGTAGCGATAGAGCGCCCTGAATATTTCCCTGTTGTGCGCGCCAGCTGAGCTGATGATTCATAGCTCGATCAATGGCATTCTCTTCATTGATAAATGCTTTGATACTGGGAACTTCCAGCTCCAGTCCGGTAATCACATTACCGCGAACTTCAGTGATTAGTCCCTGCCCGGAGCTGGTCACTGTTTGGCCGTAGACAGGAATGCCTCGGTGAGTTTGTTGGTAGCGGGTTACGGTTCTGCCGTTGTTCAGTGTGCGCTCACGAACTTTTTCCAGCGCCATATCTGATCCGGTAGTGGCAGCTAAAGTTTGTGGTGAGAGCATATCCGAGGTGGCGGGGACACGTTCAACCGCCTGAGCACTAATTGCCATAGCTAAAGTGCAGGTTAGTCCTACTAGATGCTTCATTACTAGCTTTCCCTTTTATAGCTTTTTTATATATGAATCCGCCTGCATACAGCTGGAATTTCCCCAGGGAGTGCCTTGTTTAATGGCAAACCGATACAGGCTGGATTTTATGTGTGGTAAGACAGCAGAAGATGTCCGTCGCCAGAGGAGGGCTGTAAATATACTGTTGGCGTTCGCTTTCTCAAACCGGGCGCCCTAATTTTTTGGGCAACCTGAGATTACCCTGCATACGCATACAGGCAACAAAAAGGTGATGGCAAACTAATATATTTGAATTGTTTTCGATATTTTTGCTTGGATGGTCACAAATTAGGAATTAATGTTCTGCCGGTATTGAGGGGATACTGTTCGGGTCGTTGTTAAAAATAAATAATAACGGTAATGGTTTATTATTTCTGTTAGTTTTTAGTGGAAGGGATAATTATACATTTAATAATAGAAATTCCCGTTCCCAGGAGCTGATAACCCGATTGAATTCTTCATATTCATTTCTTTTGATTGCACTCCATGCTTTTACAAATTTCCTGCCAAACATCTCAGCAGCTGCTTCACAGTCGGCTAAAAGCGTCAGAGCATGCTCCTGTGTACGGGGGAGTGTAATGGACTCTGTGGAGCAGTCGCCCTGATAGGGTGTGCTTGGTGCTACTTTATGGGTCATTCCTAGATAGCCACAAGCTAATGACGCGGCTATAGCTAGATAGGGGTTGCAATCTGCCCCGGGAAACCGATTTTCCAGTCGTTTATTTTGCGGTGAACTATCGGGAACCCGCAACCCTGTGGTGCGGTTGTCATAGCCCCAGTGGAGACTTGTGGGCGCAGCCATTTCGGGGGTAAATCGGCGATAGGAATTTACATTGGGGGCAAAAAAGCTGATAAATCCCGGAGTGTACTTTTGCATGCCACCGATAAAATTTAAAAAGCTATTATTTTCTGTCCCTTTACTGTCTATAAAAATATTTTGTCCTGTTTCTCGACTAATGATGCTTTGATGCAGGTGTAGAGCGCTACCCGGTTCATCCTCCATGGGTTTTGCCATAAAGGTCGCGTAGATACCGTGTCGCAGTGCTGTTTCACGTACCGTACGTTTGAAGGTAAAAACTTGATCGGCAAGTTGGAGTGGGTTGCCGTGCTGAAAATTAATTTCCATCTGCGCCGTGCCGGATTCATGGATTAGGGTGTCGACGCCGAGTCCCTGTGCCTCGCAAAAATCATACATGTCTTCAATAATGGGTTCGTATTCGTTGGCGGCATCAATACTATAAGATTGGCGGGTTTTTTCTGTGCGGCCAGATCTGCCTACTGGTGCAGACAGTTTTTCATCTGGGTCAAGGTTTCGTTTTACTAGATAGAATTCCACCTCTGGTGCAACCACCGGCTCCCAGCCTTTTTTTGCGTATTTTTCAAGGACAAACTTGAGAATGTTACGTGTGCTTATAGGGTGGGGGGCACCATCACGCGAATAGCAGTCATGGATTATTTGGGCGGTCGGATCATTGGCCCAGGGGTTTAGGCGCACCGAGTTGGGGTCCGGAATTAGTATCATGTCAGTGTCTGCGGGATCGACTAGTTCGTTGTGTTCGTCGACATAGTCTCCGGTAACCGTTTGGACGAGTATGCTTTCCGGAAGGCGGCTATCCTGAGTTAGGAATTTATCGGTGGGAGTAAATTTACCTCTGGCGTTACCAGACATGTCGGGGACAAGGCACTCCACTTCCGTAATTTCATGCTCAGCCAGCCAGGCGGTAATTTTATCCATTGGTTCACCGTAGAGTGATTGTCTTGGTTAAGAAGGGTTTCTTAGGTTGTGACTCCTGGCCACTCTGCTGTCGCAGGGCGCTTAAGAAACTATATACCGGGTGCTATGACTGGGTTGTGTATTTAAACGGCATTAATGCATTAGTGGAGAGAAATCAGAGTGTGGGGCTTGGAAGCTGATGAGAAATAGGGGGGCTTGTTATTTAAGTTATATTGTGTGGATTGCTCCAATTGCATTGGGAGTGTTGACGAAATAAAAACGCTAATTGGGCATGCAGAATCTTACTACGCTGCAAGCGCCATCGCGGCAGTGGAATATCCGTATTTAGATGGTGACATTGATGCGGATGTCTGCATCATTGGGGGTGGTTATACCGGACTTTCCAGTGCGCTGCATTTGGCAGAGCAAGGATATAAAGTTGTGCTCCTTGAGGCGGTGCGGCTGGCATGGGGGGCATCCGGTCGTAACGGAGGGCATGTGGGGGTGGGGCAAAGGCGCAGCCAGACTGATTTGGAAGAGGCGCTTGGAATAAATATGGCCCAGCAACTTTGGTGTTTCAGTCTTGAGGCGGTTCAGCTGGTTGAGAATCTAATTTCGAGATTCCAGATTCAGTGTGACTTGAAGCGGGGCATCATGCATCTTGCGTCGAAACTGAGCCACGCTGAATACCTAAAAAAAGAGGCTGAGAGACTCTTCAATATATATGGCTACGATAAAATACGATACGTTGAAAAAGAAGAGGTTCGAACGCTGGTTGGCACCGATCGATATATTGGGGCCCAGGTGGATATGGGTTCTCTACATATCCACCCTCTAAATTTTGCCCTGGGAGTTGCGGCCGCTGGAGCGTCTGCGGGGGTCCGGTTTTTTGAGTACAGCCGCGTTGAGGAATACACAGATGAAGCCCCATTTTTCATAAAGACTGCTCGGGGGCGAGTGAGGGCAGATAAAATTATTCTAGCTTGTAACGGTTATTTGGGTAGTCTGGAGCCTCGATTGGCAGGACGGATTATGCCTATCAATAATTTTGTTTTGGCAACAGAGCCATTAGGCCCCTCCCTGGCCAGGGAGTTGATTTCGAATGATTACGCAGTTCAAGATACATTATTTGTTATTAATTATTGGAAGTTGTCAGGGGATAATCGTTTGATATTTGGTGGGGGTGAAAACTATACCAAACATTTTCCGCGAGATATCCGCGCTTTTGTGCGAAGATATATGCTTAGAGTTTATCCACAATTGGCGCACACGAAGGTGGAGTTTGGTTGGGGCGGGACCCTGGCGATCACTGTGAATCGTATGCCTGGGGTGGGCCAGTTAAGGCCGGGTATCTTTTATAGCCAAGGGTACTCTGGTCATGGTGTGCCCACGGCGATTTTTGCAGGAAAACTACTGGCTGAAGCGATTTCCGGGGATGGTGGCCGATTCCATACATTTTCTGCTATACCCCAAAAGCAATTTCCCGGTGGGGTATTGTTGAGGTGGCCCGGCTTGGTTGCCGCAATGCTGTACCACAGTTTGATGGATAAGATCGGGCGCTGATACACAGTAGCTGTTGACATATTTTTGATGACAACCGTTTATTCAAGCTTTAGCTGTCGTTGCCAGGCGTAGCGGCTTCCAAGCCGGTCGATTTCTTCCCAGCCCTCTGAATTCGATCCGCCATCTTCACTTCGGCTGTTGGTAGAAACGTCCACTGTATCAAAAGCAGGGAGACGATTTCGGGAGTCTGTCAGTTTTGTTTGGAGATAAAAGATCTGTATTCATCCTGCATTTTGAACTGATATTTTTTAGTGATTCGTATCTTATTTTTCTTTGGAGGGTATTAGTTTTGTGCGTAATTGGTCGAGCCTATTCTATTGCGCAATATGGGGCTCTAATGATTTTAATTTTGATTTGTGTGTATATTTCCAGGTTTTGATTTTATCGGGGGTCTATCAGGTTGTTTGTTGACGGTAGGTTTGTGGTGTACCGTAAGCGGGGTAGATGGACTCATTGTTGTGGAGGCACCTTGATGGTTGCACGCCCAGATAAGTTGGTTATTGCTATATCCTCTCGTGCTCTTTTTAATCTGAGTGACAGCCATAAGGTGTTTGAGGAGCAAGGTCTGCAGGCTTTTTCTCACTATCAGGTTGAACGTGAGAATGATGCCCTTGAAAAGGGGGATGCTTTCCCCTTGGTGGAAAAATTCCTGAAGATTAACCAAATGCTGGCCGGAGAGCCGCGTGTTGAGGTGATCCTGTTGTCGAGAAACAGCGCGGACACGGGGTTGCGGGTCTTTAACTCTATTGAGCACTACGGTCTGGATATAACTCGTGCGGCTTTCTGCAACGGTGAAAGCCCTTACCGTTATATAGGCCCCTTCGGATGTAACTTGTTTCTATCAGCAGATGGTGTTGATGTGCGCCAGGCGCTGGAGCAGGGTGTAGCTGCAGCAACTCTGGTTGCTGGGGGAAGCCGTGAGCATCGGGATGACGTGCTGAGGTTCGCTTTTGATGGTGACGCTGTACTTTTTTCCGATGAGGCTGAGCAGGTCTACAAGAGGGAGGGGCTGGCCGCTTTCACTAAAGCTGAGCGTGCCTCGGCGCAATCCCCGTTGGGAGGTGGGCCTTTCAAGGGGTTCCTGGAAGCCCTGCAGAGATTGCAGGCGGAGTTTGGCCTGGACGCTTGCCCCATTCGTACGGCTTTGGTAACCGCGAGATCTGCCCCCGCCCATGAACGGGTTATCAGAACTTTACGCGCCTGGGACATTCGTGTAGATGAGTCGGTATTTTTGGGGGGGTTACCAAAGGGTGAGTTCTTAAGGGCATTTGGCGCAGATGTTTTCTTCGATGATCAGCCTAGTCATTGTGCCTCAGCGGCAGAGCATGTGGCTACCGGCCATGTTCCCCACGGGATTGTTAATATCGAAGCATAGGCTTGTTGTGCTGTCGAGATGCATTAGAGGAGATCGCTGTACTTGTCCCAGTTCCTGCGGTTCTCAGGCTTGTGTTGGATGACTGAAAAAACCTTACATGGTCTTTTCAGTCAGAGATTGCATCGCATCTATGCAAACCCAGGTGATAAATCAAGCGGTTACACGCTTAATTCGCGTGCCAAGCTCTCCCGTTGAAGCTGAATTGCCGCTGAAAAACTCCTTGGTTTCCTGCTGAGGCTGGCTGGTAAAGAGAGCCGACAGAAAAGGTAAGATCGCCCAAAGTTGATTGACACTTTCGTTTCTACCACGGATATTCAACCGGCCATTGGCCATTGGCCCTGGCTTTGATTCACTGCTATTCTTTTCTCGCATAACTTAAGATGGTTTTTATAACCATCAATCAAAAAAATGAAGGTGCTCGCTTGTGGCGAGGATGCACTTAACGAAAGGGAGGATCTATGAAGCTGCAGCAGTTGCGATATATCTGGGAAGTGGCGCATCACGACCTCAATGTTTCTGCTACAGCGCAGAGTCTCTACACCTCGCAACCGGGAATTAGCAAGCAAATTCGGTTGTTAGAAGATGAACTTGGCGTAGAAATCTTTGCTAGAAGCGGCAAACATTTAACCAGAGTGACACCAGCAGGGGAGGCGATCCTTAAGACTGCTGGTGAAATTATGCGCAAAGTGGAGAATATTAAGCAGGTTGCACAAGAATTCAGCAATGACAAAAAAGGTAGCCTCGCAGTTGCCACTACACACACTCAGGCGCGTTATGCACTGCCACCGGTCATCAAACTATTTATTGCCCGCTACCCGGAAGTTTCCTTGCATATGCACCAGGGAACTCCGATGCAAATTTCAGAAATGGCCGCCGATGGTACCGCTGATTTTGCGATCGCCACTGAAGCTCTGGAGCTTTTCAGTGATTTGGTCATGATGCCAGTCTACCGCTGGAATCGTTGTATCCTGGTGCCGAAAGATCACCCGCTGTGTCAGGTTAGTGAGCTTTCATTGGAGGATGTGGCCAAGTACCCAATCGTTACGTATGTATTTGGCTTCACCGGCCGCTCTAAACTGGATGAGGCCTTTCTGGAGAAAGGCCTATCCCCCAAAGTCGTATTTACCGCTGCTGATGCTGACGTGATTAAAACGTACGTGCGTTTGGGGCTTGGTATTGGCATTGTGGCTGATATGGCGGTGGACGGTGAGGACGAAGATCTTGTGGCGCTCGATGCCAGCGACTTGTTTGAGTCGAGTGTGACAAAAGTGGGTTTCCGTAAGGGCATCTTCCTGCGGGGTTTTATGTACGAATTCATCCAGCAGTTTGCACCCCATCTGACACGGGAGTTAGTGGATCAGGCAGCACAAGCTACATCCCGCTCGGAGGTGGATGCGTTGTTTGCTGATATAGAGCTGCCCGTTTACTGAGAAGTTGTAATGCAAGCTTTGTATATGAGCCGACAGTAGAGGCTAAGGAGCCTCTACCTCGATCAACGGCCGTAAAACCTCTTTGGCAAACTTGAAGTAAACCGTATAGATTTCTGCTTCCTGGCCTTCCTGCTCGACTATAAAGAACGGCGCTCGCTCAACTTGATACTTTTGCGCAACTTGAAGCCCAAGGCTTTGCGGGTCGCGCATGTCTGCGATAAGTGTCTGGTCAATAAACTGCAATTGGCTATTTTCTTCCAGTTTTTGCTCAACGTCGCGGCACTTGGCGCAGGGGGAGCCGTCTGGGAGAATCTTTTTGACCAGTGTGATCTTCACGATAATTTCCTTGATCCAGTGCAGTGCTATTGAAGGCACGATTCTCAGAATCTAGCAGAACGCCTAATAACTTTGAAATATCAATCGCCGATACTCTTATAACCAAAATTTGTAGTCACGCTACAAAACCCGCCGAAAATGCTTATTTCTTGCTCATCCTATGCCTGATCTACTGCTTATGCGAGAAATTGTTCTGTAGTCTCTAGTAGTAGGCGTACTTTGGTCAGGCACTCTCGGTACTCGGCGGCTGGATCGGAATCGGCAACGATTCCACCCCCTGCCGCGCAGGTCAGCAGCCCATTGTTGGCGCTGAAAGTTCGGATCGCAATATTGGTGTCGGCACGGCCACAACTGCTGATGTAGCCAATGCTGCCGCAGTAAATACCGCGGGGGCTGGATTCAAGCTCCCGAATGACTTCCATCGAGCGGCGTTTTGGTGCACCTGTAATTGAGCCACCTGGAAAGCAGGCTTCAAGCAGCTCACTATAAACTGAATCCTCCGGCAGCTCGCCGGTGATCACACTGACTAAATGGTGAACATTAGCAAAGCTGGCCAATTGAAACAGTTCGGGTACCCGTACGGTGCCGTTTCGGCACAGTTTACTGAAGTCGTTGCGAAGAAGGTCCACAATCATCAGGTTCTCCGCCCGATCCTTGGGGCTTCTCTGCAGGGTAAAGGCGGCACGTTGGTCGGCCAGGCGGTCAGCTTGCCGTGCGGCTGTGCCCTTAATGGGCTCAGTGCGAAGACTTGCACCATCCGCGCGAATAAATCTCTCCGGCGACATGCTGAGCAAGCTACCTTGAGGCAGGGCCATGTAAGCAGAAAAAGGACCCGCTGCTTGAGAGCGTAGCGCTAGGTAGGCTTCGAACAGGTCCCCTTGGTAGGGGGCGCTAAAGCGCTGGGTGAAGTTTGCCTGATAGATATCGCCTGCAGCGATGTAATCCAATATTTGCGCGATTCGGGCCTGGTAATCTTCAGCGCTCAGTTCATGTTCGAAAGGCGTAAGTAGTTGGAAATTACCAGTCGCGGGGGGCTGTTGCCAGTTAATCGATTCAAACCGCTGAACCAGTTCGTGAATCTGTCGCTGCGGGCAAGCGGGGTGGAACACCAGATGACTACTGCCCAGTTGATGATCTGCAATAAAAGCCCAGCCATAGAGACCAAAGAAACCTGCGGGCAAATCGGTAGGGCGAACATCAGCCGGTAGGAAATTGCCCTCTAACCCGAGTTCGTATCCTGCATAACCGATCACTCCGCCGCAAAAAGGCAGTTGAGAGTCCCTGTTCTGGGGGCAGAGCTCACATATCAGATCATCTAATCGGGAAAAGGGCTCCGGGCTGTCGGCGTTCAACTCGAGAGTGTTGAGCGGGTCGGCACTAATAATGTCATAACGCCCCCCCTCTGCCAGGGGACGACCACTGTCGAGCCACACCGGTGAGGGTAGGTCCGCAATAGCCGCAAAGGCTGCGGGTGTGTTTAGTGAGTAAGGCTGGGAGACAATTTGCATATCAAACTACAGCAGTCTGGAAGACGGCGCACACTACACATTTTGCGGCGGCAATTAAAGGGTGTGTGGCTCTTTAGTCAATCCTGCGCTCAATACCGGCCTGGGACATCAGGCGGGTAGCGAGCTCCTCGACCGAAAGCTGCGTGGCATTGAGGAAAGGCACCTGTGCCCGCCTCAGCATTTGTTCAACCTGGCGCACCTCAAACTCACACTGTTCTTTAGAAGCGTAGCGGCTATTGGCGCGTCTTTCCTGTCTTATCTGCATCAGGCGGGCGGGGTCGATGGTCAGACCAAACAGCTTGTGGCGAAACGGGCGGAGGATCTTGGGCAGGGTAGTGGAGTCCATGTCTTCTTCGGTAATGGGATAGTTGGCCGCGCGCAAGCCAAACTGCAGTGCCAAGTAGAGGCAGGTGGGGGTTTTGCCTGAACGCGAAACCCCTAGGAGTATGACATCCGCTTGCTCAAACTCACTGACCTTGCGGCCATCGTCGTTATCCATGGCAAAGTGCACTGCATCGATCCGATCAGTGTAGCGGCGGGCATCGGCTATTCCGTGGGAGACATTCACCATCTGTGCGGGATCGCGGTTAAATAGGTTGGCCAGCGGGGCGAGGTAATTCTCAAAAATATCGAGCATTAGCGCCGAACTTTGGTGTAATTGTTCTCTTATCTGATCGGAGACGATGCTAGTGATAATGATAGGTTGCAGGCCGGACTCATCGGCAGCTTTCTCGATTCGCTGTAGGGCCTGTTTTACCTTCTCAGAGGAGTCGATATAGGGAAGGGTGACCTGCTCTACCTGCTGATCGCGGAATTGTGCGAGTAAACTGTGGCCAATGGCTTCAGCAGTCAAGCCTGTGCCATCGGAAATAAAAAAAGCTGTGCGCTTGTCTTTTGCCATGCTGGTTCTCGGTCTGTAGGCGGGGTAGGGCTATTGTAAGAGAGGATGGACCCAAAGGTCTTTTATTCCGTTGTTTTGCGAATTCTGTAGAAAATTTACAACATTTTTGATGTTTTTTACGGGCTATTTTTTACAAAACTCATCCTTATAATCGGCCGCCACTCAACCTGAATTTTAGAGGGTCTTCACTTGACGAACTTTACGATCGACTTCGCAAAACTGGGTATGGCTGACGTCGACAAAGTCGGCGGAAAGAATGCATCACTTGGCGAGATGATCTCATCCCTTGCCGGTGCCGGTGCCGGGGTGAGTGTACCGGGCGGTTTTGCCACAACCGCGGAGGCCTTCCGGGCTTTTCTGGTTCACGAGCAATTGGAACAGCGTATAGCGGAGCGTTTACAGGGGCTGGATGTTGCTAACGTGACAGAGTTGGCCCGAGCAGGCGATGAGATCCGCAACTGGATCCTGCAAACTCCCTTCCCACAACAGTTGGAAAAAGACATCCGCGTGGGTTACGAAGCATTGGGTGGCGGTGAGACAGCGGTTGCGGTGCGATCCTCTGCAACTGCGGAAGACCTGCCGGATGCCTCCTTTGCCGGTCAACAGGAAACTTTCCTGAATATTCGCGGAATCGACGCAGTACTACAGGCGGTGAAGGAGGTTTTTGCCTCTCTCTATAACGATCGCGCTATAGCTTATCGAGTACACACCGGTTATGCCGATGTGGGTGTTGCCCTATCTGCCGGTATCCAGCATATGGTGCGCAGTGAGACCGGTGCTGCCGGTGTTATGTTCACCCTGGACACCGAAAGCGGCTTCCGCGATGTGATCTTTATCACCGCTGCTTTCGGTTTGGGGGAAACTGTCGTGCAGGGTGCTGTGAACCCGGATGAATTCTATCTCTACAAACCTGCATTGGATGCTGGCCGCCCGGCGATCCTGCGCCGTAATCGCGGTAGCAAAGCGCTCAAAATGGTTTACGACGAGAGCGGTGAATGTGGCCGCTCGGTGAAGACCATCGAAGTGGCGGACGAAGACCGCCAGCGTTTTGCCCTCAATGATGCGGAGCTTACCGATCTGGCCATTCAGGCTCGCAAGATTGAAGCGCACTATGGCCGCCCGATGGATATTGAGTGGGCCAAAGACGGCGATAGCGGTAAGTTGTTTATCGTGCAGGCGCGACCTGAAACAGTACGCTCCCGTGACCAAGGTACGAGTATCGAGCGCTACAGTCTGCAAGAGCGCAGTGATGTACTCTGTGAAGGCCGTGCCATTGGCCAACGTATCGGCGCTGGACCCGTGCGCAAGCTGGAATCTGTTGAAGACATGGCGCTGATGCAGGATGGTGAAGTTCTGGTTACCGATATGACCGACCCAGACTGGGAGCCCGTACTAAAGAAGGCCAGTGCTATCGTCACTAACCGTGGTGGCCGTACTTGTCACGCTGCGATTATTGCCCGCGAGCTGGGAATTCCCGCAGTGGTTGGCTGTGGGAATGCCACCAAATTGCTGGAAACCGGTACCCCGGTTACTGTTTCTTGTGCGGAAGGTGACACTGGTTTTGTAATGGCCGGTGAGTTGGATTTCCAGCGTGAAGAAACAGAAGTTGCGGAAATGCCGGATCTGCCGTTCAAAATCATGCTGAACGTGGGTAACCCGGATCGCGCCTTTGCCTTTAGCCATCTGCCCAATCAAGGCGTTGGCCTGGCGCGTTTAGAATTTATTCTCAATCGCATGATCGGTATTCATCCGAAGGCGCTATTGGAGCTGGAAAACCTCCCCGAAGATCTTCAGCAGAATATTCGCGAGCGCATCGGCGGTTACGATTCCCCAGAAGATTTTATTGTCGAAAAACTGGTTGAAGGTATCGCAACACTGGCTGCAGCTTTTGCTCCGAATCGTGTGATCGTGCGTTTGTCAGACTTTAAGTCCAATGAGTATGCCCACCTTGTTGGCGGCCAACTGTATGAGCCCAGCGAAGAGAACCCCATGCTTGGTTTCCGTGGTGCTGCCCGCTATCGATCAAAAGACTTTCGTCAGTGCTTCGCCCTGGAGTGTCGCGCACTGAAAAAGGTTCGCGATGAAATGGGTCTTACCAATGTCGAAATCATGGTGCCCTTCGTGCGCACCCCGGAAGAGGCTAAGGAAGTTGTTGGCTTACTGGCTGATAATGGTCTCCGTCGTGGTGAAGGTGGTCTCAAGATCATCATGATGTGCGAGCTACCCTCTAACGCCTTGTTAGCCGAAGAATTCCTAGAGCACTTTGATGGTTTCTCTATCGGTTCTAATGATCTGACCCAGCTCACTCTCGGCCTGGATCGTGATTCCGGTCTGGTTGCAGACTTGTTTGACGAGCGCAACCCTGCAGTGAAAGCTCTGCTCTCAATGGCCATTCAAGCTTGTAAGAAAGCGGGTAAGTATGTCGGTATTTGTGGGCAGGGCCCATCTGACCATAAGGACTTTGCTCGCTGGTTGATGGATGAGGGTATAGATAGTGTTTCCCTAAATCCGGACACCGCTGTAGATACTTGGCTATTCCTGGCTAACGAAGAAGGCTAATTTTGCTCTTAAAGCGGCCCTAGGGGGCCGCTTTACTAATTTCGTACCTCTCATTTCACCTCACTATTTTTTCACTGCGGCCAAGCCAATTGCAGTAAAAATTGAGTCCACTGTTGCCATTAATCTCGAAAATTCCTGATTTTGTGCTGTCAATTGTGTTTGAAGTTTTTGGCTGACACATTAACCACAAAATACAAACCTCTATCAGCTTGCCGACAAAGAAGAAATTATTCTAAATCCTGGCGCTCGCCTCGATAAAATCGGAAGAGTCCTAAGGTTGCGTATAAATCGGAAAACAGGTTGCACAATGTACTCCGTCTAAATGTTCGCACTGGGTCTTCACCCTTTACTGCGCACACTCTGAAATATCAGGTAGGGCTATATCCCTGCTGGAGATCAGGGCGGGATACGCCGACTTGGTGAGGTGAGCTATGCAAATGAGTAGACAGTTACAAATCCCAATATTGCACATCTTTATGATGTTGTGTCTTTTAGCTTTACTGGCGGCGCCTGCGGTTGAAGCCAAACCGAGGGCCTCCAACTGGTTTGATGATCGTGCAGCGGCCAGGGGTGGTAGTCCATCGATTAAAATTGATTTAAGTGAGCAGCGTGCGTATTTATATAAAGGTGGAAAGCTGGTGGGCGTATCAAGGATATCTTCTGGGAAGAGGGGATATAGTACACGAGCTGGACATTTTCGTGTGCTCTCCAAGCACCCCAACCACCGCTCTTCAATCTACGGCAGTTTTGTTGATAGACGATCTGGCAGAGTGGTGAGATCCAATGTAAATACTCGCAAGCACCGCCGCCCCTCAGGCACAGTGTATCGCGGTGCGAGAATGAATAATTACATTCGCTTTAATGGAGGTATTGGCCTGCATGCTTCTGGCCATGTGCCAGGCTACCCCGCTTCACATGGTTGTGTACGTATGCCCCCGCACATGGCAAGAAAGTTTTATCGACATGTGCGTGTAGGCACTCCAGTTCGAGTAACTCATTAGTACTATTCGTCGCAGCGAAGGCTTGGCCGGGTATTATCAACTGTGATGATACCCGGTATTTATTTTCCTCTTACTGTTACAACTTCTTTCTCGTTATTATCACATTCTTTCATGGATAGCTGCGAGATTACCGATGCTGAAATCAACCCCTGATTTATGTGACGCCTACCCGGATGATGTGCAAGTTGTGGAACCAATGTTTGTTAATTACGGTGGCCGCGAGTGCTTTGGAGGTCAAATTGTCACCATCAAATGTTTTGAAGACAACTCCCTGGTACGTGAGCTGGTGGCAGAGCCTGGGCGCGGCAAAGTATTGGTCGTGGATGCGGGTGGTTCAATGCGACGCGCCTGTCTTGGAGATATGTTAGCGGAAAAAGCAGTGGCCAATGGCTGGGAAGGTATCCTGATGTATGGTTGTATTCGCGATGTTGATGAGATTGGAGAGCTGGATTTGGGGGTGCAGGCTCTGGGAAGTCATCCGATGAAGACAGAAAAGAAAGGGGCCGGTGAGCGCGATCTGGTCGTGAGTTTTGGAGGGGTGAACTTTCGTCCGGGAGATTACCTGTACGCTGACAACAATGGCGTTCTGTTAGCAAAGAAGGTTTTGAACTAGCCTTAAATATCGTACAGCCGGTGATGCTTACTGCCTGAAAGCGATAGTTCGCAACGCGAAGCCTGTTGTGAACTATCGCTAGATTTTCTTAACGCGCATCTACCAAGTCATCAACTGGATTTTCTGGCATTCTCAGTGACATCAAAAATTTCAAAACCTTATTTTGATTATCTTCACTTAAATCTATGAAGTTTTGTGCTGCGGCACTGGCCTCACTCCCAGGGCTGTCATGGAGAAAAATAGCTTCCGCCAAAGTGTGCGCTCTGCCGTCGTGCAGGTAGGGTGCAGTGTCTGCGACGCCCCAGAGCCGGGCAGTGATAAACTCACGATTTTGTTGTTCCGTTTGGAAGAAGGCTGTCTCTGCCAGACCTTCACCCATATCGTGGCGTTTTAGGTCTGAAAACATTGGGACTTCAATGCCGCCACTGCGGGTTGCACGAAAATAGGTGGGGTGCTTGGTGAGATCAACTTCATAGAAGGTATCCTCAAAAGGCGTCTCTGCAGAGCCTGTGAGCTTATAGGGCAATGTTCTTCTTTCGGTAACCATATTGGAACGATGACAGCCAGCACAGCCTATATCTGAAAACAACTCACGGCCATCGCGGTTTTCCCTGCTGTCTACCTCAAGTGGGCGTTCTAAGGTGGTAATAAAGATACTCAGAGCAGAGAGGTCACCAACGGTGATTTCATTCACTACACCATCGTTGTCGGCATCTGCTGTCTCGCCGCCAAATCCCTCGGATGCCTGCATGCCCATGTGAAAGGCGAGTGCGGTAATGTCAAACTCTCTGACTGATGCATTGTCTCCCTTTCTACCAAAAGGTCTCACGACTAAATCGTGCTCGATGCCCTCTATGTTACCTGTATCCAGATTGCCGTTTTCATCGGCGATGATGGTTCCGAAATTGACCGATTTTGTTTCCAGCTCAACTCTTGTGCCGGGATTATCCAGTGCATATTGTTTTTGGATTTGTAGTTCAAGTGTCATTTCCCGTCCGACCAATTCAATTCCCCCGGCACCAAAAAGAAAAACTGGGTTTATCAGTCGCCCGTTGAATTCGGCAATTCCGTCAAAATTTTCATCGATCACATCAATATTGACCGGTCGGAACAATACGCTGGTACCGAAACCGCCACCTCCACCAATGCCCAAAGTGGCGGGGATAGTCCTATTGCTGACGATGGTATGGCATTCGAGGCAGTTCTGCGCATCAAGCCCATTGATGCGCAGAAAAGTGTTGTTGCCTTGCAGGGTGGGTCTATTTCCGCCTGTGGGCGTATTGTTGTCGGGCTCGGATAAATCATGAGGCCCATCGCCGTAGCCGTCATAGCGATTAAAGGGGGTACTAAAAATAAAAAGGCCCGCTTCGCGAATATCATCGAGGCTCAACTGACCTTGGCTAATTTCATTCTGGGTGATCCTGACTGCGGGATTGAGGCGTGGGCTTTCACCGATCAGATCAGCGTGGAGAATTGAAGGGAGTAACAGGCCGATGCCGGTGAGTGATATTGCCGTAAATAATTTCATAACAAATTCCTTGTTTATTTTTATTTCCCTTTCAAATTGATATATCTAAGTCCTTGGTCATAATTGTCAGATTTGAATGGGACAGTGGTTTTGAGAAGCTTGCTTAAGTGGACGAGATGAGGAAAAGGTAATAGCAAACTCTTTTCAATAGCACTGGAGAAAATGGACGCCGATTTTTCCCGGAAATAAAATACCCTCAGAGTTGGGGCGTAGATTTCCTCAGTCGTTTTCTTTTCGCAATCAATCGTCACCTATTATTGTGCATTGATAGCTGTCTCGATCCGCGGGAATTGGCAGGTTTTTTGCGATCGCTGCCATTATGGAAGGTAAAAATGAGTGAATTGCGCAAAAAATTCTTTACCGCGCCTCTCTTGAAAATTATTAAGCGGGTGCTCCCGCCAATTTCTGAAACTGAGCGAGAAGCAATGGAGGCTGGCGAAGTTTGGTGGGATGCCGAATTGTTGTCGGGAAAACCGGATTGGGATCAGCTTTTAGGTATGGGACCACCGGAGTTGAATAAGGAGGAGCAGGCTTTTCTGGAGGGGCCGGTCGAAGAACTGTGCAGGATGATTAATGATTGGCAAATCAGCTATGTCGATCATGATATTCCGCAGCATGTGTGGGACTTCCTAAGAGCGAACCACTTTTTTGGCATAATTATTCCTAAAAAGTATGGGGGCCTTGGTTTTTCTCCCACCGCGCACGCAGAAATCGTCACCAAGATTTCAACTCGAAGTACCAGTGTGGGGGTCACCGTTATGGTGCCCAATTCCCTTGGACCGGGGGAGTTGCTTCTTTCTCACGGTACCCAGGAGCAGAAGGACTACTATCTGCCGCGACTGGCAGATGGTCGGGATATCCCGTGTTTCGCATTGACAAGCCCCCAAGCCGGCTCCGATGCGGCATCGATGATTGATTACGGTATTGTCTGCTATGGCGAGCACCAGGGTGAAAAAGTGCTGGGCATGCGTGTGAACTGGCACAAGCGCTATATCACTCTGGGGCCAATTGCGACTGTCCTTGGGTTGGCGTTCAAGCTTTACGATCCTGATCATATCATCGGCGATGAAGAAGAACTGGGAATTACCGTTGCCCTGGTACCTACCGATACGCCAGGGGTATCCATTGGTCAGCGACATTTGCCGGCGATGCAGGCTTTTCAGAATGGCCCAAATTGGGGCAAAGACGTTTTTATGCCCATGGAGTGGATTATTGGGGGGGAGGAAAATGTCGGTAAGGGATGGGAGATGTTGATGAGTGCCCTTGCGGCAGGGCGCGGTATTTCACTGCCGTCTCTTTCTACCGGTGGAGCAAAAATGGCTGCGCGTACCACCGGTGCTTACGCGCGGATTCGCGAGCAATTCAATGTCCCTGTTGGCCGTTTTGAGGGGGTACAGCGCCGCCTTGCGGAGATTGCGGCCATTGCCTTTGTACTGGATAGTGCCCATAAAACCACTACACGGGCACTTGATGAGGGCCGAAAACCGGCGGTGATTACGGCCATTATGAAGGCGAATGCAACTTGCGGCCTGCGTCAGGCGATTATCGATGCCATGGACATCCATGCGGGCAAGGCCATTATGGATGGGCCCATGAACTATCTCGGTAATGTCTATCGCGCGGTGCCGGTTGCAATTACTGTGGAGGGAGCCAACCTGCTCACACGCAGCCTAATGATTTTTGGTCAAGGTGCAATACGTTGTCACCCCTATTTATTGAAAGAAATGCTGGCGGCAGAAAATCCTGACCAGGAGAAGGGGCTGGATGAGCTGGATGAGTTGCTGCCCAAGCATATGTGGTTCCAGTTCAAGACTTTGTGTCGCGGCGTTTTCCACGGCTGGACCCTGGGTCTTTTTGCCAGTAGTCCGCGGAATGTGGGGCGTGCGGCCAAGTACTACCGGCAGTTAAATCGATACTCCGCAGTTCTGACACTGGTTACAGAGATTTCCCTGATGACCTTGGGTGGAGAGCTTAAACGCAAAGAGTTAATTTCCTCCCGCTTGGGAGATGTACTCAGTCAACTCTATCTCCTCAGTTGTACGCTGAAGCGCTTCTATGATGATGATCACCCCAAGGACGATCTCCCATTACTGGAGTTCGCTATGCGTGATGGGTTGCATAAAATAGAGGTCAGCTTATTGGAGGTATTCCAGAACTTCCCCCGTCCGTTTATCGGTCAGATAATGCGCTTTCTCACTATGCCCTGGGGACACAGTGTGCATACCGCTTCCGATCGGCAGGCAAAAGCTTGTGCAGAACTATTGCTTACTCCTTCAGAAACCCGCGACCGCTTGACCAGTGGGGTTTATGTGGGTAATGCCGGTGATGGTGTCGATATCGTCGAGCAGGCTTTTGAAAAAGTATGCGCCTCAGAGCGAGCCCGTGAGAAACTGAAAAAAGGCGGGATTCGTGCACTCAGTAGGGGGACAGTTGAAGAGGGCCTGAAAAAAAATCTGATTAGCGATGAAGAAGCAGAGATACTCTACGATGCCGCCGATGCGGTAGAGAAAGCTATCCAGGTTGATCACTTTGATCACCTCGGTGGGCGGTCTGATACTGTTCAATAGCGGTGAGTGGGAATCAGTCTGCGATGGAATCTGAGCACAATGAGCCCCCGGCCTGTTTTACCAGTGTTGAGGAATGTATCGACAAACTCTTGGACGCTGTCGATAACAAAATAGTCCTCGGCCTGCCATTGGGCCTCGGTAAGGCGAACCACTTTGCCAATGCACTATACGCCAGGGCTGTGGCAGACCCCTCGATTTCCCTGACCATATTCACGGCGCTGACTTTGGAGCGCCCTCACGGGAGTAGTGATATAAGCCGGCGGTTCATACAGCCGCTTCTGGACTCCCTTTACAGTCAGTATCAGGATCTCGCTTATGTGCCTGCCAGACGGAAGGGGCACTTGCCGGGCAATATCCAAGTAATCGAATTTTTTATGGAGCCCGGCTCCCTGCTGGGCAACCACTATGCCCAGCAACATTATGTGAGCGCTAATTACACCCAGGTGCCAGAAGAACTGATCAATCGCGGGGTCAATGTGATTGCACAGATGGTGGCGCCGTCAGAACACGGAGATAAATACAGTTTAAGTTGCAACCCGGACCTGACCCTGCCTTTGCTCAAGTTGGCGGCGCAGCGAGAAAACCACCTGCTGTATCTCTTGGGTGAAGTTAACCCACAGCTACCGTATTTCACCGGAAGCAGTGAACTTGAAGCGGACACTTTTGACTTCCTGCTCAAAGGGGAGACTTTTAATGCTCCCCTTTTTCCCGTGCCAGCCTTACCGGTGACTTACACCGAATACGGTTTAGCTTTTCATATAGCCAGTCTGGTAGAGGATGGGGGGACCCTGCAGGTGGGTATTGGGGCGCTGGGAGATGCGATTTGCCACGTACTGCGCTTACGGCATAAAGAGAATGGACTGTTTTGCAGGGTTATAGGCGACCTGATAAAAAGCGAATCTCTTCACAGTTTCCGCGAAGGCCTGCCACTTTGTACAGCATCATTCAAGCAGGGGCTCTATGGTGCCAGTGAAATGGTCCCGCATGGATTTTTACATTTGCGCTGTGCAGGGGTTCTGAGCCGTGAAGTTTACCCCGATGCCACTCTCCAGCAGCTGTTGGACAGCGACCAATTGACAGCTACCGTCCAGGAGGAAACCCTCCTGGCGTTGAAAAATGCTGGGCGTATCAGCTGTCCACTAACAGAGGAAGATACAAGGTTTTTACAGGGACTTGGCATTGTTGATCCCAGCTATAGTTGGCGCGGGCACAAATTATTAACCCCAGAAGGGGAGGAGGAAGAGTGTGATCTGCATAGTGAGCACGGTCGGCGCCGGCTCATTGGGGGTTGCCTCAATAAAAAAATTATCGGCGGCATCTGGCTACACGGAGGTTTTTATCTAGGGCCGGAATTGATGTACCAAGAGCTGCGTGAGCTAGCTCCACAAGAGCGCGCGGGTATTGATATGACCTCAATTAGTTTTACCAACGACCTGCAGTCCCAGAGGGGGCTCAAACTGGCACAGCGCAAGCACAGTCGCTTTGTGAATTCTGCAATGATGGTAACACTGGGTGGGGCGGTGGTTTCTGATGTATTGGCTGATAATCATGTAGTGAGTGGAGTAGGGGGACAATACAATTTTGTCGCCCAAGCCTGGGAGTTGCCGGGGGCGAGATCTATTATTGCTGTGCCCAGTGTGCGGGTGCGCGACGGAATATGTGAAAGCAATATTGTATGGGAATACCCACATACAACCATTCCCCGGCACTTACGTGATGTGGTGGTGACCGAATACGGGGCCGTTGATCTGCGCGGTAAAACTGACAGGGATGTGATGGTAGCCATGCTCAGTATTTGTGATGCGCGTTTTCAGGCAGTTTTACTGGAGCAGGCCAAGCATGCGGGCAAAATTGAAAAAAATTTTGTGATTCCCGAGTCCTTTAATAACAATACGCCGGAATATCTTGCGGGTATTTTTGCTGATGAAAAGTGTTTGGCTGAACTCCCGCACTACCCGCTGGGTACAGATTTCAGCGATGAGGAAGCTCTGCTTGCGGTTGCTCTGCATCACTTGCGTGCAGTGGAGAAAAGTGGGTGGAAAATGCTGGGCTCTGTTTTTAGGGGGCGCAGAGTTTGGCACGACAAGTCCCCAGAGGCCGCTTATATTCAGCGCTGCTTGCAACGTATGAATTACGACCATACGGAAACTTACGAACACCGCCTTGAAGCCTACGTAGTTGCCGATGCACTGCGTGAGCATATTGATCTGCGCAGACCGCTACGCTGGGAGTGACTGCCATTTACCAACTATTATGTTGGGCTTGGATGGCCGTGAGTGCAATGGTGTAAAGGATATCGTCCACTAATGCGCCGCGGGACAAGTCGTTAACCGGTTTACGCAGCCCCTGCAACATAGGTCCGATACTGATTAAATCGGCGCTGCGTTGTACTGCCTTATAGGTTGTATTACCAGTATTAAGATCCGGGAATATAAACACAGTTGCCTGACCTGCGACGGGACTGTGAGGGGCTTTTTGTGCAGCGACATTTTGTATCAGGGCGGCATCGTATTGCAGAGGGCCATCAATAATCAGCTCCGGTCGTTTCTGCTTTGCCAGTTCAGTCGCCTCCCTAACTTTATCGACATCACTCCCGCTACCAGAAGTCCCAGTAGAATAACTGATCATCGCTACCCTGGGCTCTATGCCAAATGCCGCTGCGGAGTCTGCCGATTGAATAGCAATTGCGGCGAGTTGTTTTGCGTTGGGGTCGGGGTTGATGGCGCAATCCCCATAAACCAGTACCTGCTCTGGCAGCAACATAAAGAAGATGGATGACACCAGCTCTTCACCGGGAGCGGCCTTGATAAGCTGTAGCGCGGGGCGAATAGTGTTGGCGGTAGTGTGGATGGCACCTGAAACCAAGCCGTCAACTTGGCCCAGTGCCAGCATCATAGTGCCGAGCACCACATTGTCCTGCAGTTGTTCAAGGGCTACAACCTGGGTCAGGCCCTTGCTTTTACGCAGTGCAACCATAGGTTCAATATAATTCTCTCGCACAGCTTTGGGGTCGATAATTTCCAGCTGCTCGTTGAGTTTCAGCCCCTGTTGTTCAGCCGCCCTCAGAATAATCTTTGCGTCCCCCAGTAATACGGGATGTGCGATCCCCCTTTCCAGGCAGGCTTGAGCAGCGCGGATAGTGCGGGGTTCGGCACCTTCGGGCAGAACAACACGCATGGTACGGCGCCTTGCCATTTCGGTGAGGTGATAGCGAAATGCCGGCGGTGAGAGGCGTCGGGGCCTGTCACTCACTTGGCTGAGGGAGTCCACCCAATTTTCATCCAAGTGGCCTGCAAAGAACTCTTGTACCCGGTCTACCCGCTCCCGGTCATCGGCAGGCGTGCGCAGATTAAACGACTGTAGTGACATTACGGTGTGCCAGGTATTGGAGTTTACCAGTAATATTGGCAACCCCTTTTCCATTGCCAGAGTGCAGAGCTCTAATACTGTTCTTCCCAGATGGTAGCCGCCGGTCAGTAGCAAGCAGCCTATTTTGACTCCATTCATCACTGCCAAGCAGGCTCCGACGATGACATCGGGTCTATCCGCTGAGGTCACCAGTAGAGCCCCTGGTTTAAAGCGTCGCAACATATTGGGCAGGGAGCGGGAGCAAAAGGTTATGGTGCGCAGTCTGCGCGTGTCCAACTCCCCCTGATTGATAATCACTGCATCGAAATGGCGAGCCAGATCCAGGGCACGCGGTGCGAGTAGTTCAGCATTCCAGGGGATAAAGCCAACAATACTGACAGACAGCTGACTCGCGAGAGATCGCGGGTTGATACAGGTCTGCTTTTCCTTGCTGGACTTCCTATGGGAGTGGATGCCGGTTAAGTGGGCTCCGGGCGTATCCAATACTTCGGCGGGCATGCCTGCCTTGTTAATAATACAGCCCACAACTCGGTCGGAGTCTTGTCCTCCAAAAAAGCGTACTGCAAATTCCAGGCGTTCTTTAAGTTGGCGATTTAAATCCCTGGAACGGGGAAACGGGCAGGTGACAAGTACAACTTCAGCATCCAGGGTTTTGGCAATTTGATAATTCAGTTGACTGGAGACAGGATTGTCACTACTGGGCAACACCCCCTCAATAATAATGACTTCTGAGGATTGTGAGCAGGTTCTGAAACGCGCAAGAATATCTTCCTGGAGTTCTGCCATTTTCCCGGTGGCTATCATTGATTCCGCATGCTCGGCACTAAAGGACCTGGGGATTTTCAGGTTGGAAGTCTGCCGTAGGATCTCGGTGGTGCGTTCGATAGTGCCGTCTGCTGGGGGTGGCTCTGCCACCGGTTTGAAAAACTGTACTTCGATACTTTTTCGTTCCAGCGCCCTAATCAGGCCCAGGCTCACCGAGGTAATACCGGCACTGGCCTCAAGGGGAACCAGCATCAGGGTCCTGGGGTTGGGCGGCTGCATCATTGGGTGTGTTGCGCCAATCGCGCGGTGTCTCTGGCAATAACCCATTCCTCTTTTGTGGGTATCACCAGGACTTTGGGAGTATTTTGTTGGGAGATGAGCCCCTCTGCGTGGGAGTAGGGCCTCTGGTTAAGATGAGGGTCTAAACGATAACCGAGAAGGCTGAGCCATTCGATAGTGCGGCCGCGTATCCAGGAGGAGTTCTCTCCAATGCCTCCGGTAAATACCAGTGCATCAACTGAACCCAAGGGGACGGTGTATGCAGCGATATATTTTGCCAGGCGGTAGCAAAATATCTCCAGAGCGAGCCCTGCCCCTTTGTGGCCTTTGTCTGCCGCGTTTTCGAGCTCTCTGCAGTCACTGCTTAGAGAGGAGATCCCCAGCATACCGCTCTCTCTGTTGAGCAACTCTTCAATACCGGCAAGGGAATAACCCAAAGCTTGCTCCAGATGCAATATCAATCCCGGGTCCAGGTCGCCACAGCGGCTCCCCATGACCAGCCCCTCAAGAGGAGTGAGTCCCATGCTGGTGTCAACACTGCGCCCTTCTTTCACGGCGCAGATAGAAGCGCCACCACCGAGATGTGCCGAGATAATATTCACCCTATCAACGGGCTTGTCGAGTAGTTCAGCACTGCGTTCACTAATGTATTGGTGACTGCTGCCGTGCATGCCATAACGGCGGATGCGGTGTTTCTCGTAGAGTTCATAGGGCAGTGCATAAAGGAAGGCGTGTTCCGGCATTCCCTGATGGAATGCGGTATCAAAAACAGCCACTTGAGGGAGCTTGGGAAAGGCATTCAGGGCTGCATAGATACCTTTGAGTGCTGCGGGATTGTGTAGTGGGGCTAAGTCACAACATTTCTTGATACAGCTGATCACATTCTGATTGATCAGTACTGAGTTGGCGAAGTGCTCGCCACCATGGACCACGCGGTGCCCTACCGCAATGAGCCGTTGCTGCAAATCCGCCCACTCAGTGCCAAATTGTCTAACCAACTCACTGATCACTGCAGTGTAATCGGTGTCCAGGGCGAGCTTGTGGGAATCCTCAGTATCCTGATATCGCCACCTCAAGTTCGCTTTTGCATTACCCAGGGCTTCCGCTACCCCCGCGAGATGTTCGACCCCAGAGCAGGGGTTAAGCACAGAAAACTTCACTGAGGAGCTACCGCAATTAAAAATCAGTACCAAACCTTGTTCGCTCATAGTGCGCGTATTTCAACCAAATCTGCTTTAAGGCTAGTTGAGCTGCTAGAGCTGGGTGGGGGATAAGTGGTACAGATAAGAATATGAATAAAAAAGGGCTGCAATCGCAGCCCAAGTAATAAGTGCAAGGATAAAAGCGCAGTAGAATCTGCTGTATCTTTGGAGCGAACCGATGAGGTTCAGAAGGAAAAAAGGCGGCTTGCGCCGCCTGAAATCTACTTGAACAGTGTCAGAAATTGCTTAGCCGAACTGGTTCATGGTGTTGTCTTTACCAGAAGCCTTCAGTGCAGCTTCACCGGCGAAGTATTCTTTGTGGTCGTCACCGATATCGGAACCAGCCATGTTCTGGTGCTTAACACAGGCGATACCTTGACGGATTTCCTTGCGCTGTACACCTTTCACGTAGCCCAGCATGCCTTGCTCACCGAAGTACTCTTTGGCCAGGTTGTCGGTGGACAGAGCTGCAGTATGGTAAGTCGGCAGGGTGATCAGGTGATGGAAGATACCAGATTCACGGGCAGCGTCTGCCTGGAAGGTGCGGATCTTCTCGTCAGCTGCTGCAGACAGCTCAGAGTCGTCGTACTCAGCGCTCATCAGGTTGGCGCGGTCGAAAGCGGAGACGTCTTTGCCTTCTTCAGCCCAGGCATCGAAGATTTGCTGACGGAAGTTTAAAGTCCAGTTGAAGGATGGGCTGTTGTTGTAAACCAGTTTCGCATCGGGAACCGCTTTGCGGATCTCATCCATCATGGCGCCGATCTGGCGAACGTGAGGCTTCTCAGTTTCGATCCAAATCAGGTCGGCACCGTTCTGCAGGGAAGTGATACTGTCCAGGATGCAGCGAGCTTCACCAGTACCTTTACGGAACTGGAACAGGTTGGAAGCTAGGCGCTTCGGACGCAGCAGCTTGCCTTCACGGTTGATAATAACGTCGCCGTTTGTCAGCTGGGAAGCATCAACCTCCTCGCAATCCAGGAAGGAGTTGTACTGGTCACCCAGGTCGCCCGCTTCTTTGGTTACGGCGATCTGCTTGGTCAGGCCGGCACCCAAGGAATCGGTACGAGCAACGATTACACCGTTATCTACGCCCAATTCCAAGAATGCGTAGCGAACTGCACGGATCTTGGCTAGGAAATCTTCGTGGGGAACGGTCACTTTACCGTCCTGGTGGCCACACTGCTTCTCATCGGAAACCTGGTTTTCGATCTGGATACAGCAGGCACCCGCTTCAATCATCTGCTTGGCCATCAGGTAAGTGGCTTCCGCATTACCGAAACCGGCGTCGATATCGGCGATAATCGGCACAACGTGGGTCTTGTGGTTATCGATTTTTTCCTGTGCAACCTTCGCGGCGGCTTTGTCGCCGGCTTCGCGGGCAGCGTCCAGCTCGCGGAACAGGTCGTTCAGTTCGCGGGCGTCAGCCTGGCGCAGGAAAGTATAAAGTTCGTTGATCAGGTGCGCGACGGAAGTCTTTTCGTGCATAGACTGGTCGGGCAGGGGACCGAATTCACTGCGCAGAGCGGCGACCATCCAGCCGGACAGGTACAGGTAGCGGCGGTCGGTATTGCCTTCGAAGTGCTTCTTAATAGAAATCATCTTCTGTTGACCGATAAAACCGTGCCAGCAACCCAGCGATTGGGTGTACTTGGACGTGTCCTTGTCGTAATTTCCCATGTCAGCACGCATGATATCTGCGGTGTATTTCGCAATATCCAAGCCGTGCTTGAATTTGTTCTGGGCGCGCATACGGGCAACTGACTCGGGATCGATGGCGTCCCAGGAGCTGCCATTGCTGTCACGGAGCTTTGCTACCGCGTCGATGTCTTGAGTGTAAGTGGACATGACTGTGAATCCTTAAACGGTGACTGCGATTAGATGTTGAGTATCTTAGGAGGAGTGGCATAATTTGCCTAATTTATTGATTTTATCTTCACTATCGATTTGGCGAATGATGTATGCAACTGGAAAGAGCTGACCTGAATCTGCTGGTTTACCTCGATGTACTGCTGCGTGAGCGCAATGTGACCCGTGCGGCGAATTACTTGGGCTTGTCCCAGCCGGCAATGAGTAACGGTCTGAAGCGCCTGCGGGAGTTGTTTGACGACCCGCTGCTGGTGCGCACTCGCGAGGGTATGATGCCCACCGAGCGCGCTTTGGAGTTACAGCCGATGGTGCGTGAGGCCCTGTCCTCGATAGATCGGGTAATCCAACCGAATCGGGATTTTGATCCAGCCAATACGCGCCGCACATTTCGCATTATGGCTAGCGATTATGCGGAATCGACGCTGATACCCCCGCTCCTTAAACAGCTGCGTGACGATGCACCGGGCATCAGCCTGGACATCATGACTCCCAGTGATGTGAGCTTTGTGGATGTGGAGCAGGGCAAAGTGGACATGGTGATTAACCGTTTCGACAGCATGCCGCAGAGTTTCCATCAAGCTACAGTATGGCGCGACAGTTTCTCTTGCGTCATGCGAGCAGATAATCCGATTCTCAAGGGATACAATCTGCAGAGCTATTTACAGGCCCAGCATATTTGGGTGAGCAAAACAGGAATGGGCGTAGGGGTTGGGGTCAATCCTGAAGATGTGCAAAGATTGGGCTGGGTAGATGAAGCCATCGGCAAGTTGGGGGAGAAACGGGATATCTCTGTATTCACCCGTCATTATCAGGTAGCCATGATTTTAGCGGAACAGAGTGATTTGATCGTTACTGTACCCACGCGCCTGGCTCAGCTCGCCAGAGATAATCCACGCGTGGTCAGGCGGGACCCCCCCTTGGATATCCCTAACCTGGAATTAAAAATGGCTTGGAGCCCGCTGCTTCAGCAAAGTGCACCGCACCGTTGGCTACGCCGCCTGATCCTGGATATTGGACGCGCACTCTGACTGAGGAGTGGCAGTCTTGTGTCCGTCCGGTTCTAGCCCGGTAATCGCACTTCAGTGGACTTGTCATAAAAATTCGATCTGTGAATAGCGGGAATTGTGTCTATAAATTAGCGGTATGTGGAATTGGCTGTTTAGAATGCCGCTATACCAACAATCAGTGAGAGGCCCTGGGTATGACGGAACGAGTCCAAATCGGCGATCTGCAAATCGCACCAGAACTGTATAACCTGGTTTGCGAGGAGGTGATTCCAGGAACTGGAGTCAACGCGGAAGCTTTCTGGGGTAAGCTGGAATCTATCGTCCACGATCTGGCACCAGTAAACCAGGCACTCCTTGAAAAGCGAGACGGGCTACAGGAAATCTTGGATCGCTGGCATATCGACAACCCTCAAGGTTTTCGTGACCTGGAAGGCTACCGAGAATTTCTGAGTGAAATCGGTTATCTCGCCGATGAGCCGGCAGATTTCAGTGCAATGACTGAAAACGTCGATAAGGAAATTGCGACTTTAGCGGGCCCGCAGCTGGTTGTGCCGGTCATGAATGCCCGCTACGCACTCAATGCTGCCAATGCCCGTTGGGGCAGTTTGTACGATGCGCTATACGGTACTGATGCCATCAGTGAGGACGGTGGCGCAGAGAAAGGTACCGAGTACAATCCGGTGCGCGGTGGTATGGTGATTGACTACGCGCGCAACTTCCTAGATCAGTCAGCGCCGCTTACCTGCGGTAGCCATGTCGAAGCGGTGCAGTACCGCATCAATGGTTCTCTATTGGAGGTGGTGCAAGCCAATGGTGATATTGCCACCCTGAAAGATGCCAAGCAATTCGCCGGTTATCTCGGCGACAGTGAAGAGCCCACCAGTATTCTGCTAAAGCAGCACGGCCTGCACTTTGAAATTCAAGTGGATCGTGAAAGCCTCATTGGTAAAACCGATGATGCGGGTATCAAAGATGTGTTGATGGAGTCTGCACTGACCACCATTATGGACTGTGAAGACTCCGTAGCGGCAGTAGACGCAGAAGACAAAGTGGTGGTTTACCGCAACTGGCTCGGCTTGATGAAAGGCGACCTGAAAGAAACGATTCAAAAAGGCGATAAGACTTTCGAGCGCAAACTGAACGCTGATCGCGAATACATCACGCCAAATGGGAATCAGCTCACCCTACCTGGACGCAGCTTAATGTTTGTCCGCAATGTTGGCCACTTGATGACCAACGATGCCGTATTGTTTGGCGATGGCCAAGAGATCCCGGAAGGTATCCTCGACGGTATACTTACCAGCTTGATTGCCTTGCATGATTTGCGCGGCGAGAGTGTAATCAAGAATTCCCGTGAGGGCAGCATCTATATTGTTAAGCCTAAGATGCATGGTCCTGAAGAAGTGGCCTTTGCGAATACTCTGTTTAATCGCATCGAAGATGCTCTGGATTTGCCGCGTTACACGGTAAAAATGGGCATTATGGATGAAGAGCGCCGTACTACCGTGAATCTCAAAGCCTGTATTGCCGAGGCTAAAGAGCGTGTCGTATTTATCAATACAGGCTTTTTGGATCGCACTGGTGATGAAATCCATACGTCCATGTTGGCCGGCCCCATGATTCGCAAAGGCGATATGAAGCAGTCAACCTGGATCAGCGCTTATGAAGAATGGAATGTGGATGTAGGCCTTAACTGTGGCCTCAAAGGCAAAGCGCAAATTGGCAAAGGTATGTGGCCGATTCCAGACCAAATGGCGGCCATGATGAATGCCAAACTGGCTCACCCTATGGCCGGTGCCAATACTGCCTGGGTGCCTTCACCCACTGCAGCAACACTGCATGCACTCCACTATCACAAAGTGGATGTAAATCGCCGTCAGGAAGAAATTCAACACCGCCACCACGCCAAGCTGGAAGATATCCTTGCGGTGCCTGTAGCTAACGATACCAGCTGGACCGCAAAAGAGATTCAGTTGGAGTTGGATAATAATGCCCAGGGAATTCTTGGCTATGTAGTGCGCTGGGTAGAGCACGGCGTAGGCTGCTCCAAGGTGCCGGATATTAACGATGTTGGCCTGATGGAAGACCGCGCAACCCTGCGTATTTCCTCCCAGCATATCGCCAACTGGCTCAAACACGGCATTGCCAGTGAAAAACAAGTGCGCGAAACTATGGAGCGCATGGCTGCCGTAGTCGACCGTCAGAATGCCGGTGATCCCAACTACAACAATATGGCCCCGAACTTCGATAAGAGTGTTGCCTTCCAGGCGGCTTGTGAGTTGGTCTTTGAAGGTTGCTCACAGCCAAATGGTTACACCGAACCGGTTCTGCACCGTCGAAGAAGGGAGTTTAAGGCTTTGAATGCCTGAATACTGCATTGACTGATTATTGAAAAGGCCCCGCAAGGGGCCTTTTTTGTTTGAGGCTTGCCACTTTAGGGCGACAACTAACCGGTGTAAGAGTTTGTATGGAGCTGTGATTGCTGAGATATAGCCAGAAAACATCCAGTTTAAATTCTGAGCTATGGATAATTGGAGTAAATTGTAGGGTTCGAAATAAACAAAAGTAAAGTTCTAATCCAATGTATCGTAGAGTTGGCCTGTATAGGTTTGCTATCTTCATTTTATCCTTTTGTAGTGAGCTTGAAACCATCGGCTGCTACAGATGGATCACTGGAAATTGCTATTAATTCAATACCCAAAGGTAAAACGCGTATTTATGAATAAGAAGGTAGGTTATTAGCTGAATTCAGCCCTAGAAAAACTAGGCAAATGGAGGCTGTAATTTAAATTGTGTAACTGCTCATGCCCCCATACTCTATACCGGAGCAACCCATGAGCAAAACAATGAACGATAAAGACCTCGAGCAGCAA
>NZ_JALBWM010000189.1 GCF_023895975.1 Microbulbifer okhotskensis | reverse complement strand
TCGATTACCAATAACCAACTGGCAGGGCAGTTACACAGAATTATTTACACCCTCGAATATAGCGGTCTTGGCACCAGTATAACGATATGTGATTACTCTATTTCTGTGTATGTTACTGTTATAGGTTTGCGTGAGGCGCCTCCTTGAAACCAATAAAGTCTATTGATAATCCATTCTTATTGGGGATGCTTGGAATGCAAGCCATATCGCCCTTTTATCAATTTCGATCACTGCCCATCACAATTATTTCTCCATTGGTCAGTTCAATATTGCAAGAATAGTTTGCTGTCTATAGCTGTCTGTCAGTATGGAGTTTGGTTATGGTACTGTCGCTTTGCTCTACAGCACTCTCAGTGTTATTAGGGGGTTAATTACATGGAATCGTATCAACAATAGGAGGAAAGCAGTGGAGGAAAATCCTATCCATTCCTTAAGGCGTAGCTTTAAAAACTGGGCTGTGTACATTCGTGTTTCCTCAAAAAATCACATAATCATTATTTCTTTAATCAGCCCCCTGATTCTTTGATGTCAAGTAGGTCAAGAATCATATTTGCGGTGATGCGATAGCCAGCCTCCATATAGGGCGCTCTGTTTAAGCCTTCTCTGCGCTACACGGTTCTTTTTTTACCCCCGTAAGCAGCCTCAATGTAAACTGTAATTCCGCCAAGCCCGAGGGGACATTTACTGCCTTCATGGGGCTCAATTTTATCAAATGGTTTTGATGAAAAAGCTCAGTGCAAATCAAGTAAAGTTTCATGATTTTTAAGTCTGAAAAGGTCGAGGTGCTTAAATTGGTATACTATATCTATATATTTGTCCAATTGCAGAGAGTGCTTTCCATTAACGTCTAGAGTTTCGACATGACGCTGATAGATAGTCACTATCCTGGCTTATCCAAATGAGGGGTCTACAACTACGCGAAATCCGGCAGTATATCTAGGACTTAAGCCGCATAGTCGTTGCCAACCCATGTCATTCAACAGGGCCTTGTAGATATCTGAATCACCATCGCTGGTGCAATTAACCCCGCTGGTAAAAACTGTTGCTGGGATAGGTGCAAAGAAAAAAATCAGTTTGCGACTAAATTTTGGGATAACATAAGTTGTTCTTTCCGGTACTTGGCTATGAAGTTAGTGCTGGAATCCTATAGATAATATATTGGCGTCCACGATACTCGATACCTCTTGATAGATAGAGCCACTTCGATACGGCTGCTTTAACGGGTTCTTTCCAGGCTTTGTCTGTGGAGCCTTCAATTTTTAGGTTGCCGGGTATGAGTGCTTTCCCTTGTGATCCCGGCTTTGCTACCAGTACAAATGAAACTACGATACATGTGGGTAAGTGCTTGCTATTACCTTTTGATAATATCGGTGCCACTTTTACTACTGGCTTGGCCTCAGACTCTGGTATATCAAGGTCTAGGTCCAGGCAAACAGCTCCATTTTCGCTTGCTTGAGCGGCTAATGAGAAGAGAATTAAACTTGCACCAATAAGAAAGCTCTTCATTTCTGTTAGATCCTTGGCTCGAGCGTTGTAATCGGTAGTCTGTATCGAGCCAGCTTGAAATACTTGATGGCTGTCTTCTAGGATTGAGTTTTAGGAGGGTAGCCTGAAGCCACAAAAATGGCTAGAGTATTGTACTGAGCATAATTTTTTTAAGTAATGTAGTAAATAGTTGCGCACATTATATTGATTATGCAGCCAATTCTTATTTTGCATTTACCCAGCCTTGGTAAGACGACCATAAAAGACACAGATTAGTGCAAGAGAGTTAGATGTTCCTGACCATGGTTATTTAAGCAATAGGTTATTTTCAATGGGGGTAAACTTACTTGTTGCATTAATCAAAGAGGCTGCGGTTAACTCTGTTACAGCATAGACTTCAAACTTTTTGCCTCTGTCTAATCTGAGTTTATGAGCAAGAATGTCAAAATCACCATCCCCTGAAACTAAGATGATAGTATCTACTAAGCTTGAATATTCCATTGCGTCAATCGTAATCCCTACATCCCAATCACCTTTGGCAGAGCCGTCGGACCTTTGAGTAAAAGGCTTTAACTTAACTTCAAAACCAATAGACCTCAATATGTTTTGAAATTCATGCTGTTTTCTATCACCACGGTCGATTGCGTAGGCCACTGCCTTGACTACGTCTCTTCCATCTGTCGCCTTCAACCAAAACTTATTGTAATCAAAGTTTCGCTTAAAGATTTGCCGGCATGTGTAATACACATTTTGCACATCAACTAATATGGCAACTTTTTCCATTTGAGGGTCCAGTAATGTTGAGAAGCCCTACGCTCAAGGCAGTGAAATGATCTGCTAGTACTTGTGTGGACACTTTATGTCGCTAGCTTTTCATATTCAAGTGATGATTGTTAATCAAGGCACCCCCTATGTCAGCATAGTTGTCGCGCCCACTTTTTAATCAATTGTGTATTTGGGGGCGGTAATCGAGTGGAGAATGTCACGATATAACGATGACTTTAAAGAAAGAGTGGTTCAAATGATGATGCCGACAAACACCATGTCGGTAGCCCAGGTCAGTCGGGAGACCGGCGTTTCCGAGCCAACTCTGTACAATTGGTGTAATCAATTTAGCAAGCTGGGTGTAGCCGTTCCAGCCGATCCAAGAACCCCGAGAATTGGAGCGGAGATAATAAGAGAATCATGGTGATTAAGACTGCGGCTCTGAATGAAGAGGAGCTGGCAGAGTATTGCCGCCGCAAGGGGCTCTGCGCTGAACAGGTACAGCGCTGGCGCGAGGCAGCGGTCGCCGGAGCCAGTAGCCCTGATCGGTTGTCTGTAGAGGAACGCCGGGAACGTAAGAAGAGCCGCGCGCTGGAGAAAGACCTCAAGCGTAAGGAAAAGGCATTGGCTGAGGCCGCAGCATTACTCCTGCTGCAAAAAAAGGCCAAGCCATCTGGGGGGGAAGTGAGGACGAATAGTCGCCCTGGAAGATCGTCAGATGGCTATTGATTTGATCGAAAGGAGCTACCCGGTATAAGGCCTGCGCTGTACTGGATATCACTGTGCGAACACTACAACGCTGGGATAAAGCCCTGCAGAAAGGAAGCTTGGTGGACCAACGTAAGAGCGCAGCCCAGCTTCGAACTCGAGACAACAAGCTCAGTGCCGAGGAGCGGCAAAAGGTATTAAATATCTGCAATCAGTCGGAATATCGAAGCCTGCCTCCATCACAGATAGCCCCGATCCTGGCAGACCAAGGGATTTACATCGCATCTAAGTCGAGCTTTTATCGGATACTCCGTGAAGCGGGCTAGCTACACCGACGCGGAAAAGCAGAAGCGCCACGTATAGCCGCCAAACCCAAAGGATACCGGGCTGACGGCCCCAGTCAGGTTTGGAGCTGGGACAATACTTTCTTGGCGTCCAGCCTGCGTGGTGCCTTCTAAGCCCAACTTGCGGAGGGCATTGTAAAGCGCGGGCTGGTGCGCTCGGATAACGGCGGGCCCTGAAAGGTGCCACCATGCTGGCTACACTGCAGAAGCTCGCGTCATTCAGTCGCCCCTCGGTAAGCAGCGACAATCCGTATTCAGAAAGTCTGTTCCGCACCATGAAGTAGGGTCCGTGCTACCCGAGCAAACCGTTTGAAAGCATTGAGTCAGCCAGGAAATGGGTACATAGATTTGTGCAGTGGTACAACAACCATCACCGCCATAGTGCTGTTCGCTATGTGATACCGAGTCAGCGTCATAGTGGTGCGGAAAGCCCGCTATTAAAGCATCTCCATGCTGTGTATAAAGAGGCTAAACGACGCAATCTACAGCGATGGACAGTTCATACCAGGAATTGGGATCAAATAAGTGAAGTATGGCTAAATCCTCCGCCGAAAAATCAGCTCGCCAGTGAGATAAAGTGAATGACGGCATAACCAGTGATCGCGACAAGTTCGTTGACAAACACCGATCTCGATCGCAAAAAGTGTGGGTTGTTATTGGGATCTAGGCTCGATGACTATTACCCGATTTACTGCTGGCTCAAGATTGAGCGGGTCAAAATAACTGAAATTATCACCGTAATTCTTAAAAGAATTGATTGAGTTTCAGTGTCAAAAATTAATTTTTTAAATACAATATAGTATTTAGTTTTCTATTTGCTCAGAGACCTTGGTTGTAAGGTGTAATTAATGAAGTATATGGTTTATGATTACTGCAAGTGTTTTTAAGTTGCACAATAAGATAGTGCAACTTAAATAGCAGAGCAGGATTGTTTATATCTTTAATTAAAGGAGATAGTCTAGCTGGTGCTTAAACTTTTTGATATGATAAATATATCAACACTTCGGACAGTTTCATGCAGCTATAGCCCCATAGTCACTGTACTGC
>NZ_JALBWM010000188.1 GCF_023895975.1 Microbulbifer okhotskensis | reverse complement strand
GTATCTGGCCGTGGTTCCTACCTATTTCGCCCCCTAAAACTGTCCGAAGTATTGCCATAGTAAAAACTCCAAAAAGCAACAGAACCGACAGCCGTCAATACAGCACCAAAAACCAATTAATCGATAAAAATCAAAAAAATACCAAAAACAAAAAATATTGACTTAACTATTACAGCGCCATGGAGAACAACAATGAAACAAAATATCCACTGGGTAATCCAGACTGCAGTATTTCTTATAGTATTTTTCTGCCCCACCCTTTGGGCAGACAACATCTCCGACTTCCAAAACAGTTGGACCGGCAAAGCACTCGATCTACAGCGAAATATCGACAACCACACCCCCATGAGTGAAAACAACATCCTGGGAACACACAACTCCTATAATTCAGAGGTATACCGCGCCTGTAACTTTTCTGTTGGCTGCCGCTATCTGGACCCACAACAAGAGCACTCGATAAAAGACCAATTGCGAATGGGTGCCCGGTTTATAGAGCTGGACGTACATTGGACAACTAAAATGGAGAGCCTTTTCTCCTACCCTAAAAGATTACTTCTTTGCCACGGTTTGTGCAGCATCAACGATAAATACGCAACAGAAGGCTTTAACGAAGTTAAAGACTGGCTTAATGACAGCTCCAATGAGGGTGAAGTCATTATTTTGTACATTGAAGACCACTCCGATGGTCACCATCAAGATTTACACAATCAAATAGCGGATAGGTTCGGCGATAAAATTTTCTATAGCGGCGGCTGCCAGAGCATACCCAACACCCTGACAAAAAACGATATTCTCGCCGCTGGGAAACAAGTCATATTATGGAAAGACGGCGGCTGCTCCGGCAATAGCGACATAAAAAATATGGCTTTTACCGGGCTGGGCGAAATTGGACGAGTTTGGGAAGACAGCACCACTATTGGCACCATTGGCGAAATATTCAGTGGCGGCATTGAGAGAATTACCACAAATGATGTACGCGATGGCTTTGCCCTAGGCCACAATATTCTCAATCTTGACAATATGAACACTAGCGACGGGCGTATTGCAGCGGCAATCTGGTCCTGGGACCAAAGCGAGCCCAACAATCTGAACAACGAAGACTGTGCTATGCAGTGGAGCAATGGGCGCTGGAACGATGCCAACTGCAATAATCAATACAGTTTTGCCTGTAAAAATACTGCAGACGCAAGCTGGTTGGTCAGCGCCTCTACTGGCCCCTTCTCTCACGGCACTGGGGTATGCCAGGCTCTCGGCAATAACTATAGCTTCGAAGTACCGACCAACAGCCGGGACAACCAGGCCCTGAAAGCCGCACGGGAAACTACCGGCTATGACAAGGTATGGATTAACCTTCAAGATCAGATTGTAGAGGGGTCCTGGCAACGAAATTAAACGCCTAAATTTGAGTGGGGAACCAGCTTCTCCACTCTCTTAATTTAATACCCAATCAAGCCCCCGTGACGAGCATGGGCGACCCAAAATTGACTTTACCTCACACTCCAGTCGCCCCACCCTTCCTCAAGCTGTGACATGTCGTTAGTTTCGGCAAGATCAGGCATAATTCCCAGCTTAACAAGACTGTCAGGATAATATTATGCGAATTCCTACCAACTGGCGCCGTGTCGGCTTGGCTATAGCCATTGGCAGCGCCTTCTCCGGTTGCAGCACGGACAACCGCGAAGTTAGCCCGCAGGCAGACCAAGCCCACGCTCAGAAAGAACATAGCGGACACAACGATACTGGACTCACCCTTACTAAAGCCGAACAGGCCCAAGTGGGCCTTGTTGCTGCCGACCTGCACAAGCACGTGTCAGTGCTGGCCTCCGACGATTTCGAGGGACGCGCCCCTGCCAGCAATGGTGAGGAGCTGACAGTCAATTATTTAGCGACGCAGTTTGAAACCCTAGGCTTGTCCCCAGGCGTAATAGACAAAGAAGGCAATCCCAGCTGGTTTCAGCAGGTGCCTATTGTCGAAATGCATATCGAATCAACCCCGCTAACGATTCAGGGGGAAGGTGTTGGGCAGGTACTTCAGCCTATTGCCGACATGGTGGCCTTTACCCAGCGTCAAACCAGCGCTTCCAGCCTGAAAAACAGTGAATTGGTTTTCGTTGGTTACGGCATCGTCGCCCCAGAAAACCATTGGAATGATTATGCTGACTTGGATATGCAGGGCAAAACAGCTGTTATTCTCGTTAACGATCCAGGCTACGCCACGCAAGACGACACGCTATTTAACGGCAACGCCATGACCTACTACGGTCGCTGGAGCTACAAATTTGAAGAAGCTGCCCGCCAAGGTGCCGCTGGCGCTATTATTGTCCATGAGACTGGCGCTGCCGGTTACCCATGGGAAGTCGTGAGCGGTTCATGGTCCGGCGCCCAGGTTAGCCTGGCCGCTGACAACAAAAATACTGACCGTGTGGCCGTGGAAGCTTGGGTTACCCACCAAGCAGCAAAGGACCTGTTCCAAGCAGCCGGTCTCGACCTAACCGAGGAAATGGGCGTCGCTAAAAGCCGTGATTTTAAACCCAAGTCACTGGAGCTTAGTGCCAATGTCCAACTCAGTAACAACCTGAAAAAATCTAATTCCCGCAATGTTATTGCTAAACTACCAGGCAAAAAGCACGCAGACGAAGTAATTGTTTACACTGCCCACTGGGATCACCTCGGCATCAACAGAAACTCCACTGGCGAGGATCACATCTTTAATGGTGCGGTCGATAACGCCACTGGTACTGCAGGCCTACTGGCCATCGCCGCCCAGGCCGTGAAAGAGGAAAGAGCCGAACGCTCCCTGGTATTCGTCGCGGTTACCGCTGAGGAATCTGGCCTGCTAGGCTCCCAATATTACGCCGCAAATCCAGTTGAGCCTCTAGAGAAAACCGTTGCGGGCTTCAACTTTGACGCTATGAATGTCTTTGGACCTGCTCGGGATATTACGGTGGTTGGTTACGGTAGCAGCGAGTTGGAACAACTGCTGGAAACTGCTGCAAAACGACAGAGTCGCTACCTGGCCCCCGAAGAGCATCCCGAGCGCGGATATTTCTACCGCTCAGATCACTTCAGCTTGGCGAAAAAAGGCGTTCCAATGCTGTATTTCGATTCCGGTACCGACAACTATGAACACGGCCGCGAATGGGCCCAGTCAAAAGGCGACGAGTACATAAGCCAGCATTACCATAAACCGGGCGACGAGTACGATCCCGAGTGGAACTTGGAAGGCGCAGCAATGGACCTTCAACTTGGATTGAAACTGGGCCTGAAATTAGCCAATAGCCGAGACTGGCCCAATTGGTATGAAGGTAACGAATTCCGTGCAATTCGCGATACTAGTACCGACTCTAGAAAATAAGCTTGAACAACCGATCTATTGATTCGGAAAAACCGGAGTGGCGGCATCGAACGGATGTCACCACACTCCACTCCTTGTGCCCGGCTCTCATACTGCAACGAACTCACAAGTTGTTGAGATAGTGTCCCCCAATCCGATTTGTACCATATGAGCCCAAAGATCCGATGACCAAGCGCCCGACATGCGGTCACCCGAAGCCCCCGTATAGATCCGTACGTGCGCTACTAACGCATACAGCTCCTACTTCGAGTATTTAACGCGAAATCGCATTTCTGGATAGGGATGGACAACGCGCACTGATGGAAGTAAACGCCTGACCCAGGGGCCAAAACGCTTCCAAATAAGCGTAAAACGCTGGCTACGGCGGCGGAGTATTTTAAACCAGCGCTTCACTATTTCATTACAAAATAGTGAGACACTCTGACTATTTCCGGGCACACTGTAATAGTTCATATGCCCAGCCAGCACTGATCTTAACCGCTTAAGGGCAAGGCCCACTGGCTCATGCATCCGCCGCCGCAGTTGGCGCTGTATTTCTTTGATCTGATTTACCCACTCGTTTTCTGATAGTCTTGCGCCCCACTTTAAACTCACCATTTCGTCGCTTTGTGCAGAAATGTGCTTAGTGAGTTGTAATAAGCAATATAGGCTCTTACATCGGTTATCGCATCTTCTCTTGTTGCATAGAGATTCCCCGTCAGCCATTCCCGTTTCAGGCTGCCAAAAAAGCGTTCAGTCGGTGCATTGTCCCAACAATTTCCTTTGTGGCTCATTGAGCACACCACTCCATGCTGTTTCAACAGCGCTTGGTAGGTATGGCTGGCATACTAGCTGCCTCGATCAGAGTGGTGTAGAAGACCCTTTGGCGGTGTACGTAAATTGACAGCCATCAGCAACGCACGGCTTACCAAGGCCGCTTCCATCTGGCGATCTAGATGCCAGCCAACAATCCGACGTGAATAGAGGTCAATCACTACCGCCAAGTACAACCAGCCCTGTACAGTCCAGA
>NZ_JALBWM010000187.1 GCF_023895975.1 Microbulbifer okhotskensis | reverse complement strand
ACCAGATACGCTACTTTCTTTCAAACCCTCAAACACCAGATTCGGTTATAACTCGATATAGATGGTCGCTTTGATAGCATTAATTCATGTACATTCAGAATATTGCTGGAGCCGCGAATATTTTCATATGGCTAAAACCCCATAAAAGGAGCCCGGCGCCATGAAATCATCCATCTCAGGGTGTTGTGGTTGGAGGACCCTATAGGTAGGAGGCCCAAATTTTGAGTACGCTCCAGCATCAGAGTCTATATTGCAGAAAGTTTCAAAGATTAAGGCGATTAGCGATAAATATGGAATTAGCAATAAGGTTATTGGGCTGCAATTTGTACTGGCCAATCCAGCAGTCGCCGCGGTCATACCAGGCGCGAGCAAACCCAGTAGGATAAAAGAAGATGTTGAGGCGCTGGAAACCAATATTCCAGAGGCTGTATGGCAAGAGCTGCGCCAAGAGCATCTAGTCGATGACTCCGCTCCTCTGCCAACTGGGAAGTAAGGAATAATAGAGTCGGGGTTTTCTGAGCGATTCACACTCGGTGTTGTGACTTCTTGGAAGGTCTAGACATTTTCGCAAGTGCGCGCATTGATTGCGAAGCGCTCTGAAAATCAAAGGCATCACAGAATTATTCAATGGTCTCCTCGATGGTGGAACCCAAATCTAAAAGAAATTCCAAAACCTACTCGCAATTGGCCCCAATGAACGCCCTCTATTGCGTATAATGCATAAATCAAAACTACTAAGTGCTTTGATACCCTCCACATTGATTGGAATAAGCAAGCCCTTCTCCAGTTCGCCCGTAATAAAATGCCTGGGAATTCTGCCCCAACCAAGTCCCGCAAGAGTCAATTGCTTTTTGGTATGGTAGTCATTAACAAACCATCTGCGACCAACTTCAAGCAGACTAATATCTCCTTTTTTCCTTGAGCGACCGGTATCTCGCACAACAATTTGCGGCAACTGTGACGCTTCCAACTGTGAGACATTTTCCGCTGGGAAAACTCCCGGCGCTACTACATTGACCAGTTCAACCTGTCCTATTTTCTTCCACTCATGCCTGCTCTCAACGCCATATAAAGTGGCGAATGCCAAGTCAGCTTCATTATCATCCACGCGCTCCATAACGCCCGACAACAGTTCAGTACTAATGCTGAAATCTGTATTGGAAAATGACAGTACTATGGGTTTGATCTGCTTTAACAGGGGGCTCAGCTCAACAATACCGCTAATAACGACGGTAAATTTCGGCTCTATTCCCGCCCCAAGCTGGTGCCCCATGACAGAGAGCTGCTCAAGGCTTTGCATAACGCGTTTTGTCTGCTGATAAAAAGACTCTCCCTGCTTTGTCAGGCCCGGTCGATAACTATCTCGATCAAACAGGGGAAAACCAAACTCTTCTTCTAGCTTCTTGATTGCATTACTGATTGTCGGCTGAGTCTTAAAAATAGCTTTGGCCGCACCTCGAAAGCTTCCCTGCTCCACTACGGCAATAAACATTTTGAGCTGCTCTTGTGTCATGGCAAAACCCGATTCACTGGATCTATCATATTGATGCAAATATTACATTATTATTTTATCGAATGCATAGTTAATCTACATCCTGTCAAAACAAGCCGGATCAAATGAAATGACTAAGAACCCTTTGGAATTGAGTCTTTTTTCCCGTGGAAACCTTGGTACTTTGGAAACTGGTAGCCGGGTCATCATGGCCGCCTTGACCCGTGCAAGAGTGGGCCGGGATGGGGTGCCTACAGATGTCAATGCCAAGTATTACGCTCAACGGGCCAGTGCGGCGATGATTATCTCTGAAGCTACAGCGATTTCAGCCCAAGGGCTTGGATGGGTGGATACTCCGGGCATTTTTACAGATGAACAAATCGAGGGCTGGCAAAAGGTTACCGATGAGGTACATCGCCGCGGAGGAAAAATCTTTATCCAACTATGGCATATGGGCCGTGAGGTTCACCCCGATTTTATCGGGGGTCAAGCGCCTGTAGCGCCCTCGCCCATAGCAGCAGAAGGTGAAGTGCATACATATGCGGGGAAGAAGCCATACGCAGTTCCCCGAGCCTTAAGTCATGATGAAATTCAAGGCATTATCTCGGATTATAAGCAGGCGGCTAAGAATGCACTTAAGGCCGGCTTTGATGGGGTTGAACTTCACGCTGCAGGGCCATATCTGCCAGCACAGTTTCTTCATGACAGCAGTAATCATCGTACCGATGCCTACGGCGGCAGCGTAGAAAACAGGGCTCGTTTCATCTTTGAAGTAGTCTCCGCACTATGTGAAGTCTGGGGATCAAACCGAATCGGAATCAAGCTCTCGCCCGAGATTAGCTTGGCAGATAGCAATACCCAAGCAACCTATTTATATGTTGTCAATCAACTTAATAGATACAACCTGGCCTATTTACAGATGATGGAGCGGGCCTGGGATAGAGATGAGCAACCAGCCATTGACCACATCCAGCTGCGTAATACCTATAAAGGTCGCTACGTTGCCAATGGTATGTATGACCTGGATTCCGCAAACAAGGCTATTGCCAATGGTTCAGCCGATTATATTTCATTCGGGCGATTATTTATTTCCAACCCAGACCTTGTGGAGCGCTTGGCTAATAATGGGCCCTATAACGAAGAGGATATGTCTTCATTTTTTACTGGCGACGAGCGGGGATATGTAGACTACCCATCCCTAGCAGTAAATATTGTTTAACTTATAGAACTCTCAACTTTACTTTGGATATGACCATGGAAAAAATCCTGATTACTGGCAGTACTGGAAATAACGGAAAAGCTATTCTCAAAAAATTCGCCAGTACTAACATATCGGTAAGGGCTATGTTACGAGATATTTCGATGACCCCAATAAAGGCGGACAATATCAGCTATGTAATAGGAGACTTCGAGGACGAACACTCTCTATTCGAAGCTCTAAAAGGTATTGAATCCGCCTTTCTGGTTACAGCATTCGAACCCTCATTTCCCGACAAACACGCTACCTTTATCCGTATGGCTGAGCAGGCCGGTGTAAAACATATTGTGCAACTCTCCGGTTTAGGTGCCGATACAACCTCCCCTATTGATATAGCCAGATGGTTAGGTGAGGCAGAAAATCATCTCATTCAATCAAGTTTAGACTGGACCATTCTGCAGCCTGCCAGTTTTAACAGCAATTTATTCGCTTTTGCCGATGAGATTGCTAAATATGGCACAATGAGTGCTCCTTTTGGCCCTGCACCGGGTGCAACGATTGTTACAGTCGACCATCAGGATATTGGCGATGTCGCAGCAAAAATACTAATAGAACCAATTGGGCACGCTGGGGAAAAATACATTCTTACCGGAGCAGAAAAATTCACTTACACAGATATAGCAGAGATATTATCTGTAGTTTTTGACAGAAAAATTCTATACGTACCCATTAGTGATGAAATAGCAAGGTCGGGATTATTGAATGCCGGGATCCCAGAGAGCGCTACTAATGCTCTAGCACAGCTTTGGCCTGTAACTCGCGAGTGGGGCCACACCATTGGGCTCTCCGATCACGTAGAAAAATTATTAGGTAGAAAGCCGACTTCACTCAGGACATTTTTTCGTAGTGAAGCGAATCAATTCAATATAAGAGAGGCCTAGATATAGTAGTTCAGATTTGAATCTGGCAGATTGCCATCAGGTAACTAGTTACTGTAAAATCAAGTCTGAATCACTACAGATAAATTTTATTTAAAGTGACACTTAGCCAGCTTCCATGGCGTGCTGGCTTTATCAATCCGACTTTTGAAAGTGATGAAAATTCATATTCTATGAAAACCTGCATTCAACTTTGAAGTGCATCAGTTAATCCCCTGGAAAAGAACGGTCAGCTGAAGGTAACATCTGCCGCTTCTTCTCCAACGAGAGATTAAGTGATGACAGAATACTACCGACAGTTGACCGAAGATCAACGATGCCAGATCTGGGCACTAAAGAAAAGTGATTGGAGCCAGAGGGCAATCGCCAGGGAGATAGGGGTTAGTCAGCCGACGATTAGCAGAGAGCTAGCCCGTAATCGAGGTGGAAAAGGCTACCGCTATAAGCAAGCCCAGCGGATGACTGAAGAGCGGCGTAGGCAGGCGAGGAGGCCAACAAAGATGCTACCTGAGATCATTGTGCTGATAGAAAGCAAGCTGAAGCTGCAGTGGAGCCCAGAGCAAGTTTCCGGCTGGCTAGAGCAGGAAGAAGGCCTGTTAGTTAGCTATGAAACCATTTACCTGCATATCTGGGCCGATAAACAGCGTGGTGGGACCCTGTACGAGAACTTGCGACGCAGGGATAGGCCCTACAACAAGCGAGCTAATGGAAAGTCGACTCGAGGGCATATTAAAAATGCCATCAGCATTGAACA
>NZ_JALBWM010000186.1 GCF_023895975.1 Microbulbifer okhotskensis | reverse complement strand
CCGTCTCGATAGAGTCAGAAACCCACACTGTATTTAGTGATGGCGCCTCAACCGGGTTAAATGATTATTACTGCATGAGGACACAATAATCATGGCTTACGAGACTGGTACTGTGAATTCCGCTACAGATCTACTGGCAGTGATACAGAGCTTTGCGCAAAACAATGGCTGGACTTTAAACGGTAGTCTTTTACAGAAAGATGATGCTCATATCCAGCTCACCGCTAACAGTGACGACGAACTGCAAATCACGGGGCTTCGCAATGGGGTAGATTCAGACCCAGATGCTTGTCCAAGGTACAGTCGTATCGCCTTTGACTCCGATACTTGGCCTACTAACGCCATCTACCATGTCGTCGCATTTAATAATCCAGATACACTCTGGGTGACAATGGTATCCGGCGTTACCGATCATTTTCATCTCGGCTTTGGCGCGTTGGAAAAAACAGGCAACTGGTCCGGCGGCCAGTGGTTCCACGGTCAGCACAGCTCGAATAATGCTAACAGTGCCTGCTACTCCTTAGTGGACGGGGGCAGCTATTCCTATTGGGGAGGCGCTGCAGCGCGTGAGTGCGGTCTTTTTTGGACACAAAAAGACGGCAGGGCATGGGATAGCAATAACCACATCAGTAAAACCAGTTATTTGCATTGCGAGTTGCGCGGTTATATTTGGGAGTCTACCTATTCGGCTAATGATAAGACTGACTTAAATGCAGTACACGGACCGACAATATTTACCCCTATCCACAAGAACAACCCGAATAGCTTTAATGGCCAGACCGTATTAACCCCATTTAATTTGTTTTTGCAGAATACCGATGGTCACTATATGGCTATTGGCCATGTGGGCCACGTCCGCTTTGTCAAACTCACCAACTACAATCCTGGCGATATTCTCACCGTGGGCAGTGATCGGTGGAAGGTATTCCCCTGGCATCGCAAAGACTCTGATAACCCCAATGGCAGTTCTCCGGGGTATTCAGGAGGCACCACTTCTACGGGCGTACTCGGCGTTGCTGTGCGCTATGACGGGCCTTAACCGTGGCTCAATTAAGCGGATTTTTTCAAGGCCAGTCGCAAAACTGGGCTACCGACCACCTCAATATGGTGCCTCTGGATACCTTGGGGGATGCACTGCATGAGGAGCGCGCGGTCTCGGTTATTTCTCCAGGTAAAAGCGGCACTATCAATCGCACCCAATTTGACGCTCCCCGACGCAATCTTTCCGGTACCAAGACTAGCGGCTTTGCCGATGACTTTTATCACCAAATCCATATCAGCCCCACCAGCCTGGAGGTGGGCAATATCTCCTCCGCGCAAACCCACCAGGTCACCGTCTGGAATGCCTACCTGGAACCGCGCACACTGACAGATTTAAGCAGTGAAAATGCCGAAGGCATCACTATAGCCGGGCAATCCAATCCGCCCCTGGTATTTAGCGCACTACAGGAGCGGGTGTGGGATCTGCAGGTTTTGACTGATGGCCCCGCCACAATCAGTGCCGAAATCACCTGGCAATTTGCTAATGGAGATTTGGCCCTGTTACCAATTTCCGGCAATCGGGTGATCGCTTGGCCTTTCGCCCCGGATTGGAGCCAGGGCGTGCATGAGATGTTGGAGTGGCTCACCGATATTTTGCGCAGCCGTACCGCTGTGGAACAGCGCCGTGCATTGCGGGAATTCCCCCGGCGCTTTTACAGCTTTCAGACTCTGGCCGAAGGGATTGACCGCACCCGCCTGGACCTGGCTTTATTCGGCTGGGGCTCACGGGTTTTTGCTCTGCCAATTTGGCACGATGTACAGCTGCTGCCAGCGGTGGCGGTAGGCAGCGAGGAAATTATCTGCACTACGGAATACCGCGATTTTGCCGCCGGTGAAACCGCATTGCTTTTGGGGGAAAACGCCAGCCAGTACGAAGTGATTAATGTAGAGGCAGTCCAATCTGATCGATTGCTATTAGCTGACCCGATACAGGGTGACTGGCCCCAGGGTACCCGCCTATATCCCATGCGCAACGCGCGCTTGGTGACCCAGCCGCAAATGCAAAAGCGTTCCGGTTCGACAGTGCGCACCGAAGTGGAATTTTTGCTGGAGGAGCCCACAAGCTGGCCCACCGATTCTTTACCCAGTTACCGGGGATGGCCGGTGCTGGAAGTTCCAGCGGCGGAGAGTAATGACCTAAGCAGCGCCTATATTCGCCTGCTGGATTCCATTGATAACGGCATCAGTAACCCCGCGATCAATGAGCCCATAGAACTGGGGTTTTCACTCCAATCCCACCGCTGGTTAACCTTCGGCGCTGAGGAGCGTGCCGCACTGCGTAGCTTTATATATACGCTTTGCGGCCGTCAAAAATCAGTATGGTTGCCCACCTGGATGGAAGATCTGCAGCTGTTGGAGCCACTTGCGATCAATAGCAGTAGCCTGGATATCGCCCAGGTTAACTACGTGCGCCTGGCTGCATTGTCGGAAGGCCGCCGTGATTTGCGTATCGAACTACATGATGGAACCACCTGGTATCGACGCATTACCGATTGTGCAGAAGTGGATAGTCAGATCGAACGTCTCGCCCTCGATAGTCCACTGGATCGCGCCTTCGATCCCGCAGAAGTACGTCGCATCAGTTTTATGGCCCTGGTGCGGGCCGATAGCGACCGGATGGAACTGAACCATATCACCGATATTGAGGGCGCAGCCTCAGCCCAAATTCTATTCCGAGGAGTGCGCGATGAGCTTTAACAGCCGCGAGATTTCTATCGCCGATGGACTGCCGGTGCGCCTGTATGAATTTGTCCTGGGTTCGCAGCGCTGGCAGTACACCAATGCTCAACTGGGTGTAGCCCACAACCTACAAACTTATATCAGTTGCCCCGGTATTTCCGACGATGGTATCCGCCAAACCGGCGAGGCCAGCGCCGACTTGCTCACCATTACCGCGCCGCTGGATTTTGCCCTGGTTAGCCTCTACCAGGTTTACCCGCCCTCTATCCCGGTCAGCGTTACCGTGTATGACAAACACCTGGGTGAAGACGACGCCCTGGTGGTGTGGGTAGGAGAAATTGCCGATGTGACCCGCCGCCGCGATCAGCTCAATCTCGTATGCGCGCCACTGTCTTCCAGGGATACCACCGGGTTGCGTTTAACCTGGGGGAGAAACTGCCCGCACACGCTATATGGCGACGACTGCGGCGTGAATAAAGAGCTGCACCGCGTAGATGCTGTGCTTGCAGAAGTGACGGGCCTCACTCTGGTGGCCTCGGAATTTGCCGCTTTCAGCGATGGCCATTTTAATGGTGGATTTGTCGAGTGGCTCGCCCCCAGCGGCATTCTGGAGCAACGCGGTATCGACAGTCACAGTGGCACCAATATTACATTGTTAGGAGGCAGTCTTGACTTGGTACCAGGGCTGGACCTCCGCGCCTATCCAGGATGTGCGCGGGTGATATCGGTGTGCGATGAAAAATTTAATAACAGCGAAAACTGCGGCGCAGTGCCCGGACTCCCTGGCATATCCCCATTCGATGGGAACCCGGTTTTTTAAGAGGGCAAAACTGTGAATTTTCTAATCCAGATTGCAGTGATGATCGTCGCCGCCTACGTATCGGCAGCACTCAATACCCCCCCCAAACCCAAACCGGCAGCACTCACCGATTGGGATTTTCCTACCCCCGACGAAGGCACCCGCCGCGCCATAATTTTCGGTGATTGTTGGGTGAGTAGCTGGATGGTGCTGGGTGTTGGCAATTACCGCACCCGCCAGCTGAAACTCGACAGCGGAGGCAAAAAGTGAGCCGCAAAAAACTGGTGATAAAGCCGCACCATATCCACTTGGCTGGGCTTTGTATAACCGGCGCGCGGCCCTGGTTTGCCCATCACAAAATAGAGATGGCAGATCTGCGCCGTGGGCGCATTACCACGGAAACCCTTGCCGCCACTGGTGACGCACTGGCCCAGCGGGTAATCGACGCAGCGCGCAAGGAGGATGAAGATGGGAGGCAGTAGCAGTAAACCCCGTGTAATTGCTTATTACTTTGGTCTGCACATGGGCATCAGCGGTAGTGAAAACGATGAAATGGTGGAGGTTCAGGTCGGTGGCCTTACTGCCTGGCAGGGCTCGGTAACCAGCAGCCAGGAAGTCTACATTGATGAGCCAGATCTATTCGGAGGCAAAGAGCGCGAAGGCGGCATCCAAGGCACCCTGGATGTAATGATGGGTGAGGCGGATCAGCCAGTAAACTCAAAACTCCAGGCGATGCTCGGCGGCCTGGTGCCGGCCTTTCGCCGCTGTTGCACCTTGTTTTATGACGGCATGATCAGCGTCAGCAACCCCTATCCAAAGCCCTGGACTTTTCGTTGGCGGCGCGCACTAAAAGGCTGGGATGGTGACGTCTGGTATGCAGATAAAGCCAAGATCCTGTTAGACG
>NZ_JALBWM010000185.1 GCF_023895975.1 Microbulbifer okhotskensis | reverse complement strand
TGTACCCAGGCTTTTTTTAGACATAGCAATCCTATTGCCAGGTTTTCATCGCCTGTTGCAGCGATAATTCCGGCTCTTCCTCATGGGGCATAAAGTCAGTGATTTTTACGGGACTGCCTTTGCCGCGATGGGCATTGGCGTAGAGGGTGGCGAGTAGTGCCGTGGATCTTTCGGTGCGCATCCCCGGATGCAGGGAGCCGCGTTTTTTACGGTAGAGCGCCCAGCGCTGCACTTCCTCATAACTGAGCCGCTGCTGGGCCTCGGCTATGGTGCAACCGCCGATGCCGTTCAGCACCAGCTCGTGCCAGAGTTCGTCTAGCTCGCTGAGCTTTGCGCCTTTCCCAGATTATTGACCGCACCGATTTCCAGCAGCAGCGCCTGGGTCAGATTCGCATTCAGGGGGCCGCGCTCTGGGTCTGCCTCGCCGGTAATATCTTCAGGGGTAAATACCGGCTTGCCCTCGGCATCGACAACACAGGCAGCAATACGCCCGGCAATTACATCGCCCTCACCACGCAGCGCTGCCACATCACTGACGGCACTGTAGTAAGACAGGCGGCGGACATAAACGGTTGCGGTTAATTCCTGCTCGCCCTGTTTCCAGGTGATGGAACGCTCAAGCGGCGCACCAGAAAAGCTGCCCTGCTGCTGCAGGGATTCAATGGTTAATTGCATGACTTAGCCCTTACGTTGAAGCTTTAGGAGTCCAGGCCGAACCGCCGCTGCGCTGGATCGACATTTCACCGGTGACCAGGCTGTTCTGCTGGAAATCAAAGGGGAAGTCAGCCACATAGCCTTCGAAGGTAAACCAGGTGCGGCTAACCGGCAGGGTAAAATTTTTGCTATCCACCGTGGGCGGCTCAGTGCCATCACTCCAGCCCACCGCCCATTGAATACTGCCCACGGTGTCATCCTGGGACAGCGCATGCAGCCGCTTATGCACGGCATTTTGTGGGTTTATTTTCAGCCCCACCGATGCCTGCCCCGGTGTACGCAGTCCACGCTTGAACTTCTTATCCAAGTCTTCCAGGGAAGTGTCATCCAGCTGGTCCGCTGGATTGCCGCCGGGGTTAAATGAATTGACCCCAGTCACTTTCATAACAGTGTCATCTGCCGGATCGATAAAATAGATATTGGTGCCCTGAGCCAATTGGGACATAGGGATTCTCCAGTCTCGTTAGTGGTAATAAAAGTCCGACGCAGGGGTGCGTCATTCAGTGGAATATTGGGCGCTGTAGGTCAGGCGCACTTCGCCCAAGGGGTGGTCCTGATCCAGGGCGAAATCGGTTTGCGATAGGGAGAAGATTTCGCAGGCCCCGCCCAGGGTGCGATCTTGTAAAACACCCTCAACTTCCGACGCAGCCTGATCCAGTAATTCATAGATATCCCCCCGGCTATGCACCACCACCGCTACCACAAGATCCAGCCGGCGGGTGGTGCCAGAGAAGCCTTGTTCGGTTTGTTCCGTGGCAAAGCCGACGAGAATGGCCGGCAGCTTTTCCGGCTCGATGCCTTCCGTGGTACCGGCAGAGGGGAAGTTGTAGCCGGGTAGGGTTTTTAGCTTGCTTAATACGGCATCGCGGATGGTGATGCGTTGGGTCATTGGGATTGCTCCAGGAATTTTGGGCATAAAAAAACCCGCTGGTGCGGGTTTGTGTGTTTACAGTGCAGCAATACTTACCAAACTAACAATCTTCGCTTTGATAGTTACCTAAATCTCAATGACCCAGGAAAATTAAAAAAAGGGACAGTTTTACTCATAGTCACTTGTTATGCCTCTCAATGTTTATACTCAAGGTTTCAGGTTGAAGTAATGTTTACTAACCCATTTGAATTGAGGATACGGAATGAATTCCATGTTACCTGGTACAGGGTTACCCTCTGGAGTTTCTCCAATATAGATAACAGGGGTGCTGTTGCTGGGGAACTGAAATACACGTCCAAGTGATTGCATATAACTGAAGCAGTTTTCAAGATCAAGCTTGTAGATATCAAGGTACTTAAATGATATTTTCCTGATGATATTCACATACTCTGTAATCATTGGGAAGATGTCTATTTTCCCTTCCAGAGTGCAAATGTCGCGCTTAAGGTTCTCGCTCCAATTGTACCCTGAATCAAGAAGTTTTCCTTTGTTCAGTTCAAGCTTGTTTGATACGGTTTTCTCGCCGAGAACAATATTGTCAACTTTGATCTCGACATTATCAATAGGTAGATAGCTATGCTGTGAGTAGTTACGCATCTCATATAAAAATCTGTACGAGAGGTTTTGACTGTGAAGGCCTTTTCTATAGTTGTCCCACTCTAGAAAAATATCAGATTTTTCGCCAAACTCTCTTCTAATACTCGCAGAGGCACAACATAAAAATGATGTCGCTGACGAGAGAAAATTCGTTGCCTTCTGAGTTGCTTCAACTAGATATGATAAAAGGTTATCGACATTTGTTGCATCAGGCGTATCACTTTCATCAATAAGACGATGACACTTTGAAATTACTTCGCCTAACTCGTTATAACTTAGCTCTACTGACTCGTAAGAAATTAAAATAGGCTGCACTTTAAATATAATACCTAGATTGCTATTTAGTTTATCATAACATTCGTCGTTGAAGTCTTTCTTAGATATACCAAAATCGAAGCTGCCATTTTCCCCTTTTATGAAATGGCCAATTCTTCTCCTTATTTTTGGCATGGACTCGATCTCCTTAGAGCATAACGCCTTACAGCAAGCGCGCATCTTTTGCGTCGCCTTGCCTGTTATTGTTATGTGATTTAACTGCGCAGAACCAGAATGCTAATGATACAACGAAACCACCTACTGCATAAAACCCATAACCAGTCTGCTGAAGTTGTGCAGGCATAATGCTATCAGTCAGTTGAATAAATTGAAAGCTAATAGCCACAACTAAACCGGTTAGAGCATAAGCCCACCAATTTCCTATATTAAGTTTTGATAATAAGAAATGAAGTGGGACACCAAAAAATAGAACAAGTACAAAAGATACAGCCACAATTCCAAAAGCAAACATTAGGATGACAATAAGACCATCAAGTGAAAGAAGGCTTGGACCTCGAAATAATGAATCCACAACCATGACAATAACCAAAAGCAATGAAGCTAGTGGCGATAGAAATACAGCTGTGAGGGTATGCTTAATGTTCATACTTGACCACATAACGCCCCGCACAGGGGCAGACAAAAAAGCGCAGCGTTTTGGCTGTCCCAGCGACCAACGGGAGCGATTGCTGCGGCTTGTTATGTGTAGTGGACCTACCCAATTACTCGCCCTCAACTTCTTCGGGAGCCAAAAATGGCACTGATGAGTGAAGCTTTTCTTTTAAGCAACGGCCATGAGAATAAAGCGACTGAAATTGGTCATTCCCCAGATCCAAATTCATTACCACAAGCGATTTATTGTCAATAGTTTCCCCACAAAAGCAGCATTGGCCTTTAGGGTGTAGAGACTCACTAAACATCTGCTTTATCTTCTTCATGTTCACGAGCGATAGTCATTCGTTGTATACACATAACGCCCAGCGTTGGCTGTCGCTCTGCCGCTGATTGTTATGCTAGCGGACCTCGAAAATGTATAGTTTCTTGGGTTTGCCTTCAATTGGGACCCAAACCTCTTTGATGCCTTTAAAGTCCAAGACCAGATCGGCTTCTTCCAAGATGCTTTGGCCTTGAACGAGACCATCCCAGTACACCCCGCCACAAGTCCAGTAAATTGGAGCCTCTTTTTCAGGGGTAGTTACCATTAACTCACCACTTTCCGGCCTGGTGATACTTAGCTCATGTTCTTTGAACGCGGCGGCATAAATAAAATTTTTTCCTTCAATAGTCATGATTTCAGGAAGCTCTATATCTCTCACTTCTTGCGACGCACAGCCGCCAATAGAGATTAAAAATATTGCGAGAAATATACGATTCACTTTATTCCTACCTGAGCATAACGCCCGCAACACCGGGCCGTTTGGAGCGCAGCGGAAAACGGGTCCGCGTGCTTGCGTTTGTTATACGAAAGATGGTTGCTGGTCTGCATATCCCCATACCCTGTAAAGCCCATTTTCTAAGGAGTATGGGATATTGTACTTTTTCAGAACAGTTACTATAAAGCCACTGAAGTCAGTAATTCTATCACTCAAAAGATTGCCCCTTCGCTCTCTTTTGAATGGGTCAATATCCATCCACTCGATACAGCTAGATTGACCGTAGCGAACCCATTCCCAATCAAGTAGCGAAAACCCAGGCATTGCCTCTAAGTCTCGTAGATATTTAAGCCTGACTTGAGGTTCGAAATCAGTGTTACTTGTAATGGCATTAGCGAGCTCTCGCCACTTTGTTTTGTTCATATACGAAACAAGGTGCCGCTCTTCAATAAATTTTAGTGTTTCTTCGTTCATTGCCTACGTATAACAGTTAATTCAAAAGAAGCGTCTTTATATCACCCTTCTCTATATTTCTAAGC
>NZ_JALBWM010000184.1 GCF_023895975.1 Microbulbifer okhotskensis | reverse complement strand
AGTATCCGGCCTTGGTTCCTACCTATTTCGCCCCCTAAAACTGTCCGAAGTATTGCTTAGCTAAAAGTTGATATCACTTGAAACCTCAATATAGATTGAGGTCATAATTACCACACCAAATTACCACACTGGAGCCCAAAACGAAAAAACCCCGCACTAGGCGGGGTTCTTAAGTCCTTGATAAACAAGGAGATATTTGGGGTGGCCGACGGGTTTCGAACCCGCGACATCAGGAATCACAAGGTTTGGCTCAACCCAATAAAATCAACCACTTACATCACCTTCAGGGGGTAATCACTGCATATAGAACCAGTATCTTACCCCGCGGCATGACTATTAAACTCTAGAGTTACCCCCGGCGTAAGCTGGACATGCAATCAGCTATTCAGGCCGCTACTTCCGGCAACTCATCCCACCGAGTCGTATAGGCGGGAGACTTATACTGCTGACGCATCTTCCACTTTTTTTTGATGCCCTCAGCCCCTAGGAACAAAGTGCCTCGCCCAAACTTTTGGTTGATTTGATCCATAGCCTGCATAGTCTCGCCCGCCCGCACTGGTTGCTAGCTGTTTACACCGGCTTTTGACGACAGGCAAGCCAACGCTACTAGCTAATTCACCGCTTTCAAATAGATGTTCTGGATTGTTTCGGTTTTAGCAATGCAAAATGCCGGAAGTTTTCGATAATCGAAATATTGGTAAAACGAGGGTACCCAATACGGCTGGATGTCTGAGGCCGAAACACTAGGCAATCGCCTGCGCAACGCAAGGAAAATGGATGGGAAGACGATTTCGCAGCTAGCCACACAGCTGGGGCTGACACTCTCAAATTTCGAAAATGGAAACAGGCAATCAGAAGATACCGGCGGAGCTGCTGCCGGCCTGGTGCGAGGCGGTGGGGATTACGTTGGCGGAGGTGTACGGAGTGGAGAACCTGCACCACTTTGCGCAGATCCCGTTTCCGCCGTTGATCGCACGGCTTTATGCACAGCTACCGCAGGAGTTTCACCGGCATATCCACAGAGCAGTAGAAAGCGCTTACCAGCTTTGGAAGAGCCGGCGGTAAATTTAACGCCGCAAACAGCGGAGAAGCCGCGGAGAAGCTGTCCAGCCCACGAAGTCGGCGATGCTGCTTTGCTTTGGTACGCCCAGCATGGGCGTGGACTAATGGGGTGAAAGTCCCCTGTAGGATGATCACCGTTTAATGGATTCCATTAAATGCTAACTACTAGCGAATGGCAACTGCAACACCGTGAGGTTTTGTGGGGAGGAAGCCGCTAGCAAAACTACGAGCTGACGAACAGAAACATCATATAAGGCTTAGCCTAGAGGCGAGGTGACCAAGGACACCGAAGCCAAGTGATCTAATGGGTAGAGTAAATGATGCAGTTGCGTAGTGAAAGTTCAATATCATCTGTTAACTTATTAGATAATTATATCACCCTTAACGCGGCGACCAAATTAACTTTGCAACTACAATCATGATGCTTGTTTTTTCATCTTTGCTTTATGATCATTTATTAATAGAAAATAAATCCATAAAGTCGATATCGCTGCAAAGAAACACCAGGTTGATACCCATGTTTCACGCTGAGTAAAGTAGGTGGTAACACCGAGTAGCATGACAAGTGCCCAGAATTTTCTGAAAAGTCGATTGCTCGATAATAAAAATAAAACACCAAGTGAAGAATAAATAATATCCCGCACTGTAACGGATAACAAGCCGCCACCGGACACAATATAACATAGGCCATGTCCACACTTGCTGGTTTTTATTAAATGCCTGGGCCCGGACTCTAATAGCACAGGTAGCCAAAGGTATAAGCCAAAAACAAAACCTGTGATGATCAATATAACAAAAAAAACTTTTTTCCATTTTTTTGCCTCAAGACTAAAGGCTACGATAGGCAGCCAAGTAAGCCAAAAAAATAAAGCAAAAAATAAAAATAAAATAGAAGATGCTGTGGTCAGTGATATTGATTTTTCGTTGTACCCAATCCATACCGCGCCTTCACTCGCTTGTTGTAACGCAAAAAAGAGAGGAGTAATCGCGAGCAATAAATAGGTTTTATCATTTTTTATAGCATGTTTTGTGCACAAGACACCACCGACAAGAAGCAGTGCTGCTGATCCGAATGATGCTGTGGCTGAAAAACACATAGTGGTTTTCTCTATATGTAAAATATTGTAATTTAAGCCAGAGCCTTATAACCTAAGGTACAGCATAGCAGTAACTTTAACCTAAACTTCAGTTGATATTCGCTAATTTGTGCTAAGCTTTTAAATTTGTCTTCAAAGACTATATAGTTCAAAGCCTTCAATTCACCCTATGAGTTAAGCCGAAAGCACCAACAAAGATACATCGAGTTTGCCTATGGAAATCGATACTTATGCAGGTAGGGTCTATGTCGGATGGGAGTAACAAGCCAGTGTGACGCCGCTGGGTTAATTGCCGCTCTTTATTCAGTTTATCAAAGCTGGCCACCGTTTTGACCCTTGGGTTTAGGATTGCCCGTTGCATATTAGAGTAATAGTGTCCCCATTAAATTAAGGCTCTTAAGTAGAATCTGGTAATCCTGTAGAATACAGCCTTATCTTAATTAGATGACCAACATCCAGCTCATGTTAAAAATTACGGAAATATTGAGTGAAGCCGAATGCTACAACAAGCTCAGAACAATGTGTTGGCCGGATGGACAAGTACTGTGCCCGAAATGCTTGTCAGGCAACTCTCATAAAATTGGTCAAGAGGATACCAAGCGTCGGTACAAGTGTATTGACTGCAACAGGCACATTAATGACTTGACCGGCACTCTGTTTCAATCCAGTAATTTACCATTGAAGTTCTGGATGTGTTGCTTGTATCTGATGGGGCTGAATGTCTCGAACCGGCAAATATCCCTGGAACTCGGTGTGAGCGAAAAAACGGCTCAAACTATGACAGAGCAAATGCGGACAGAAATTAAAAATAATCGTCCCAAGACGACACTGTCTGGAGAAGTTGAATTTGATGAGGTTTATGTGGTTTCAGGGCACAAAGGCCACCCTGCATCGGTAAAAAAAGGGCGAAAACCCCGTAGACGACGGCTAAAAGGTGCTCGTGGTCGGGGAACGCTCGAAAAGGAGAAGCCACCGATTCTGGGAATGATCCAGAGAGGAGGTGAGGTTGTTATTCGTATGCTGGAGAATGTTCAACAAAAAACGATTCGCCCCATCATAGAAAAATACGTTGCCAAAGGAACGACAACCTACACGGATGAATACGATATTTATAGCCAGCTGAATAACTGGGGATATGAACGTCATTCAGTTTGTCACTCAGCGGGTGAGTACGCAAGAGATGATGATGGAGACGGATTTTGTGAGGTTCACGTGAATACGATGGAAGGTTTCTGGTCTTTACTTCGCTCATGGTTGCGGCCTCACAGAGGGATTTCACAGGAAAAGTTGCCTGCATATCTCGCTTTTTTTCGAGGCGGCACACAATATCAGAAAATGGGGGCGTGGATTACTTGACCCCATGATCGAATTGATCTTAAGAAACCCCGTGAACGAGAAATAGTGAATTGCTCCTAAGAGCCTAGGAAATTTATCTCACCAGCTAGTAAATTTTACCTGAATTAACCCATAAAACGATCCACCGGCACCTCCCTAAAAATTTAAAGACTATTATTTTTAGACCAAGATATTGTTACTAACTATCTTGCTAATTTTTAGTATTGGTATTTTTTAGCAAGGCTTTCAGTTATCAATGAAGGGAATACCTCATGAACAGTGTCGCCCCAAGACTTCTTATATCTGCAGCCGCAATCAGCCTGACGCTGGGCTTAGCTGCACCTGTATTTTCAGCCACGGACATGGCATCTAGTGACATCACATTACAATTTTCTGAAAATATAATTATTACCAATGTTGACCCTGTAACCATCGCAGATCCCGTAACCGGATCTAATGCCATGGGTTCAGATACATTCTGTATTGCAGGTACTGGCTTTAGTACCTTTAACATCACATTTGCCAATACCGGAACTGATCCAACCTTTCGCCTAATGAGCAGTAACGGTACAGGTGCAATCATATACGAAGTATTATTTGCCGATACCGCAACTGGACCAGCTAATCCTGTATTCGCTGGTATACCCGTAAACGGACAACCACTTCAAGCAAGTGACTGCTCAAATGATGATGCAAGATTTGATATTGAAATTCCTTTTTCAGAATGGAATGACAGAGAGGATGACGGCCCATTTACCGGTACTATGATGATCACTGTAGAGTCTGAATAAAATTGTTCAAAATTTTAATTGTTTAACAGGCTGTTGAAAATCGCTCGCATAGATACTGGTTTTGGTAGATTATCCAGAAGATAAACTCTGGATAATCTACGATAATGCGCGGCGCCGATATCACTCAAGAAGCTTTATTCACAACCGTTCACCTGGAATCTTTCGTCCCTAAGAAGCACCCCCTACGCGCTATCCGGACTCTCTTTAACCTCGCCCTCAAACGTATAGATTGGCTGCTGGATTCAGCATATTGTGAATATGGCCGTGAATCTATCCCGCCTGAACGCTTATTAAGAGCCCAGCTACTGCAGGTTCTGTACACGATTCGCAGTGAAAGACAGTTAATGGGGCAAATGAATTACAACTTGCTATTTCGCTGGTTTGTTGGACTTTCGGTAGACGAT
>NZ_JALBWM010000183.1 GCF_023895975.1 Microbulbifer okhotskensis | reverse complement strand
TGTAGTGAAAGTTCACGTTCTTATCTGGGGAGATCTGTTTAGCTTGCTGCTGTGATGCTGTCAGCGTGGCCGTTGACTCATAAATAGGCACAAACCGCTAGCCACTATCGTGGGGATAGAAAAATAAGTGTTGGAACACAGCAGCTCCTCGATCAGCAATGACCACGGTGATTAAACAGAAGTCAGACGACGGCATAGTAGCCAAATGCCAAGATTATTACCTTGGACAGGGTGAAGACCTGAACCTAAATCCATTAGTTAAGAGACAGGGCTAGCCTACCGATATGTTTCCAATTGGGTAAAGTTGAGGTAGCGCACTGCCATGACACTCAAGTCAAATGAAGACCTGCTCAACACTATCGTTGGGTAGAGATTCACTACGGATAGGGAGCTGCCCATTGCGGACTCGCACGCTGGGTGGTGTGGGGGCTGGTAGTTAGAAACTACCGGCTACCCGATTTACACTTTTTATCACTTAAGCTAGTTAAGCTCATATATTGCGGTAATTCTTTGGCCCACTTTAATATATTCCGGTACCGCCATAACTAAGTCCATACCGTAAGAATCTGCGGCCATAGGCAGTGCATATTCTTGGGGGTTGTACTCTAAGGAAAATATAGCGTACGCATGACCAAAGTTTTCCTCCGTAGTTATACCGTATACACTTTTCACCTCTCTAGATTGGGCTTGGGCAAGAGCATTAGCTTTTTTCCGAGCTTTTGCACTAAGCTCAGTTATCATTTTCTCTTTGTACTCTTCTTCTTTAGACGTCTCAAAGAATGCATCTATATTTTGAACACCATCTAGCCGGATCAGTTCATTCATAAGGCTGGGGTATTTATCGAGATTCGTTAATCTCAAATTGAATCCTTGCTGTACCTCATAACCCAAAACTTCCAAATTATAAGCTCCGTCTTTTCTAGCTCGCTTTGTGTTTTTATCAATTTGGGTTGACTCTAAACTTGAAGTGGGTACTCCATGCTTTTTAAGAGCCTCCAACATCAGCGCTGAAAATTTTGTTAATTGCTCCATAGCTCTATTAGAAGATTGTTCATAAGTCAATATACTAAAGCGTACTTTTACCACATCGGGCTTTACTTCCTGCTCAAGTTTCTCCGTGACAATAACGAACGGGAAGTCAGGTACCGGATTTGCAGTAACTGCCAATGACATAACAAGTGATAAGGCCGAGACAAAAAATTTCATGCACGATTCCTTTTTGAGTTGTAACGCCTCAATAACCCGCAGCTGGAACATAACGGAGCGGAGTGTAAGCTGTCGGATGCCGAAGGCGCGTAATTAATTGACTTGGTACGCCCAACATGGGCGTGGACTAATGGGGTGAAAGTCCCGTGTAGGAAAATCACCGTTTAATGGGCGCCATTAAATGCTAACTACTAGCGAATGGCAACTGCAATACCGTGAGGTCTTGTGGGGAGGAAGCCACTAGCAAAATTACGAGCTGATGAACAGAAGTAGTTTATAAGACTTAGCCTGGAAGCGAGGTGGCCAGGGGCACCGAGGCCGTGTGATCTAGCGGATTGAGTCAATGATGCAGTTGGGTAGTGAAAGTTCACATTCTTATCTGGGGAGATCTGTTTAGCTTGCTGCTGTGAAGCTGTCAGCGTGGCCGCTGACTCATAAGTGGGTCCAACCCACTAGCCGCCATCGTGGGGTAGACAAAATGGTGGGGCACAGCAGCGCTTCGGTCAGTAATGACCACGGTGATTAAATAGAAGTCTGCCGATGGCATAGTAGCCAAATGCCAAGATTAATATCTTGGACAGGGTGAAGGCCTAAACCTAAATCCCTGAGTTAAAAGACAGAGCTAGCCTATCGATATGTTTCCAGTCGGATAAAGTTGAGGTGGCGTACTGCCATGACACTCAGCTCAAATGAAGAGCTGCTCGACACTATCGTTGGGTGGAGATTACGGATAAGAACCGCTCATTGCGGACTCGCACGATGGGTGATGTGGGGGCCGGTAGCTAGAAACTACCGGCTATCCGATTTAGGCGGGGAAACTAAATACGAAGCGCTACCTTTTTTTGATAGCGATAGATTGAATTTGTTTTAAATCCACAGATTGCTTCTCAGATTTCTGAAAGGTATACAGAAGTTTTTCATAAAACAGTAAATCTTCTTGAAGATCCATTCTTTCATCATCATCTGTTTCTTCAGATTCAATATCTAGCTTCAAAAGACCAATATAGCCTTCCAAGGCTGAACGGATATATGATATTTCTTTATAAGATAATTCTCTTAACTCACTCATACCTTTCTCATCTGTGTTCCGATTTCACTTAGTTTATCGGTGAATTCTGATATTTTCATGCTGTATGCAGGCTGGAAGGCATAGTGAAAATGCCCATGTGCGTCAGGCTCAACATCCTTGGCGATAAGAATTCCCTCTGGTATAACGACATTCTTTGGCACATAATACCAACAGTCATTTTTGCCCATTTTAAGTTTTGGGCTCATAGCATCAAATAAAGAGACGCCACCTGATTTTTCTAATACATAAAGCTCATCTTTTTCTTTGAAGGTGATTATTTCATTCCTCTTCGAGGTTTCAATCCCCGTTCTTTTATTAACACTCTTCATTGGACGGCTATCTTCATGATGCCTTAATCTAGTTATTCTTGTAGTATCATTTTTTCCCATTCGATAAATCATTCGTTTATCAAGTTGTTTTAGATAAACAACCGGTTTAGTTATCCGATGTTGCTCCCTAAATTTAGACATAGCTTCATGTCTAGTTAGTGTAGTTTCCAATATCACTATTTTTTCCTTGTTATATTGTTGATGACGTGACTGCCTAACGAGCCGGCGGCAAAGCCGTCAGGTTGTGTGCTTTTGTACGCCCAGTATGGGCGCGGACTAGTGGGACGAAAGTACCCTGTGGGAAAATCGCCATTTAATGGATTCTATTAAATGCTAACTCCTGGAGATTGGCAACTGCAACACCGCGAGGTCTTGTGGGGAGGAAGCCGCTAGCAAAACTATGAGTTGACGAACAGAAACATCCTATAAGACTTAGCCTGGAGGCGAGGTGGCCAAGGACACTGAAGCCGGGTGATCTAACGGGTAGAGTCAATGATGCAGTTGTGTAGTGAAAGTTAATGTTCATATCTGGGGAGATCTGTTTAGCTTGCTGCTGTGAAGCTGTCGGCGTGGCCCCTGACTCATAAGTAGGCCCAACCGGCTAGGCACCATCGCGGGGATAGACAAAAGTGGTGGGACATAACAGCGCCTCGGTCAGTAACGATCAGGGTGATTAAGCAGAAGTCAGCCGACGGCATAGTAGCCTAATGTCAAGATTAATACCTCGGATAGGGTGAGGGCCTGAACCTAAATCCACGAGTTAAAAGATAGGGCTAGCCTACAGATATGTTTCCAGTCGGATAAAGTTGAGGTAGCGCACTGCGATGATACTCAACTCAAATGAAGACCTTCTCGAGACTATCGTTGGGTAGAGATTCATAACGGATAGGAGTTGCCCATTGCGGACCCGCACGATGGATGATGCGGTAGCCGGTAGTTAGATACTACCGGCTACCGGCTACCGGATTTAGCATTAGACTTTAGATCTAAAACCCTCGGCAATTTCAGCCATATCCAGCATGAAATTGATATTTCTAGCCCTTTCATGCGCTCTATCTATAACTGCGATTAGCAAGTATGCATTCGGATTCATAAAACCGCGACAATATAAAAGATGTAGATTACTCAATCTTCGAAACTGGACAATATTTAAGCTCCATTTTTCATTGCCCTTCAGATGGATATGATGCATATCTGCTTTGAGTACAGCATCTGGACGATTGTATGAGGCATCTCGACCAAAGAGTAGCGGAGCATTTCCAGATTTTTTATACGTTCTGAACTCCGATACAAGACTAGCCAATTCCGACTCTGGCATCGTATCCCGTATTAGAGAAGAGGTAAAAACCTTTACTTCCATTCGGTAAATTCCTCAGTATTACTCTTTTCTTTCTTCCTTTTTTCCAAGGCTTTATCGGTATTTTTAGACGATATAATTAGCGATGATTCAGAGGTGGGCTTTTGAGTTGTATATTTAACGGAATATTTCACGTTAATTTTAGTATTCTTTTTCATGCAATAGGCCTTAATTGGATACCACGTTTTCTTTGAATATTCTCATGCCCTTGAAGATCGAATAACAGCCGATATCATCCTCTGTATATTTTTGAGATGAAAGTTTTTCTAACATTTCCTTAGCTGAGAAATTAAATTCAGCTAAAGTTGAAATAAGTGGTAATAGACCATTCTCAGGATCATCCGATTTGAAATAATATTCAGTCGAATTGGATTCGCCTTCATAAATATTGATTACCAAATAGGCATCATCTCCTTCGCCGAATATTTTTAAATTGCAATCTACATCATCTAAAGAAACGTCCTTTTCATTTACGATGAAATCCATCCATTGATAGAGGCTATTTAGGTTTTCGTAACTAATAGATTTCATTAATTTTCTCGATCTTTGCTACCGATTCAATTTGCGGCAAGCGTCAGTAAGTCCAGCCACGCGGTGGCGAACAACATTGACTTGGTACGCCCAATGGACGCGGACTAATGGGTGAAAGTCCCCAGTAGGAAAATCACCGTTTAATGGGTTCTATTAAATGCTAACTACTAGCGAATGGCAACTGCAATACCGTGAGGTCTTGTGGGG
>NZ_JALBWM010000182.1 GCF_023895975.1 Microbulbifer okhotskensis | reverse complement strand
TATCTGGCCGTGGTTCCTACCTATTTCGCCCCCTAAAACTGTCCGAAGTATTGCTCACTATAATTGCACAAAAGCACTAAATATTTGGGGAACACCGGCTTTAAGGTGTGAATTTTGATTGTTTATTGGATTCAAGCAGCTAAAAAACTATAAAGCAGGTTTGATGCCGCTCCATACTGGCAAGGTCAAATCTTCTTTATTTTCAGACGGCCCACCAGTTCGACTCTTAAAAGCACCCTCTTCGATGGTCAAACGTATCAGCGCAGTACCTTTGCGCTCCTGCAAGTTAGGCGCGCGCACCTGTTCCCAGCGGTCAGGCTCAATATCATTAATAATCGCTTTAAATACTGCATCAAATTCTTCCTGACCACAAACTCGCTCTCCTCGGCAAAACAACACGGCTGAACGATAATTGGCACTATGATGGAATGCCGATTTTGACAACACCCATTCATCATACCGGGCAAAGGAAATACATACCTGCCCTCCGGCTTCGATTAATTTTTGCAAGCGACTTTTATTCGCCACATGAAAATACAAAAAACACCCTAAGCGCCAAACCGTTAAAGGAATAATAATGGCTTCACCATTTTCAGAAAATCCCACATGACCTAGCTTTAGCTCATCAATAAGTGGGTAGATTTCCTCTCGTCGATAACTGGCACGTTTGGCTCCACGGCGTACGCGGCTTTTTTCTGAGGTTGGCAACTCACCGGAAACTGAATGGACCCTATCCATAACCTCTCCCTTAATAGATCAGGTATCAAATGGTTGTGGCCAATGTATGGCCTTACTGGTACTCTGATAAGATCCAGTTTTAACAAAATGATGATGCCAGTTTTGAGCGCACCCGACCTTGCAGACCTGACCCTAGATTCAACCCAGCCGCTTCAAGCGCAACTTTATCGCAGCCTGGTACAGTGGATCTGTAATGGCCGCTTGCTAGCTGGCGCCAAACTACCGTCCTCCCGCAGAATGTCAGAAACCCTCGGCATTAGCCGTAACACCGTCACCCTAGTGATGGAACAGCTAAAAGCAGAGGGCTTTCTGACCAGCCATCCCGGTCGTGGGGTGTTCGTTTCCTCTGAATTCCCCTCCCACGTAAAAAAACCCAAAGGGGTAAGCTGGCAAACGAAGATCCCCGGGAACTTACCCAAACTATCCAGTTATGGCGATGCGATACGACAACTGCCAGGGAAAGATACAAACATGCCATCCCTTCCCTTTACCCCAGGCTTACCTGACCTCAACGCATTTCCATTTAAACTTTGGAATAGGCTGTACCGGCGCCACCTGGGAAGAAAACCTTTAGCCGGATATGGCCAAAGCCAGGGATACCTCCCCCTTCGCCAAGCACTGGCCGAATATTTGCGCAGCTCTCGCGGTGTTCGTTGCAACCCCGATCAAATTATTATTACTAACGGCGCTCAGGAAGCCTTGAGCCTGTGCGCACAAGTGACGGTGAACCCCGGGGATACCGTGTTGATAGAAAACCCCGGTTATCGGCGAGCCCGGCTAGCTTTCCATGCGGTCGGCGCAAAGCTCAAACCGGCAGGACTCATTAATCACACACTCAACGTTGGGAAGTTGATAAAAACCACAAGCACAGCCAGGCTTCTGTTCACCACTCCAACACACCAATATCCAATGGGTGGCGTAATGCCAGCTGACGATCGAGTCAAACTACTGGATTGGGCAGCACAATTCGGTTGCTGGATACTCGAAGACGATTATGACAGCGAATTTTCATTCCAGCACAAGCCTGTAGCGACACTTCAGGGAATGGCAGAGAATACGCCGGTACTATATATGGGCAGCTTCAGTAAAACCCTACAGCCGTCACTTCGGCTAGGTTACCTGGTAGTACCCAAATTCAGTATCCCTGAATTTATCCACGCCAAAGAGATTCTGTCGGGACACTCTCCACTTCTCTGCCAAGCTGTAGTGGCAGACTTTATCAACGAAGGACATTTTGTACGACACCTGCGAAAGATGCGCAACAATTATTTCGAAAAGTGGACACACCTTTGTCAACTTATCCGTGACCAACTAGAACCCCAAGCTCAATTAATTGCGAGTAATACCGGAATGCACCTAGTGATCTCGACACCTGATCACTGTGACACCCAGCTGGCAAATACCCTAACCGCATCTAGATTTGGCAGCACACCGTTATCTCTCTATTATCCAAATAGAAAGGGGCAATCTGGGTTGGTACTCGGCTTTGCCAACACTTCCATCAATGAAAGAGAAAGATGCATAAATATTTTAAAAGAAGCGTTGAATAAATAAATTATAATATCCTCCACAAGCTAGCGCGATTTAGTTTAACACTTCCGTTTTGAACATTAGCACCTAACGTATAGATTAACCCTTTAAAATCCTATCTGTTGGATATTTAAAATAGGTAATAAGAGGCTAATTTTGCGACACCTATGAGAGAAATGGTTTAATCAACAACCGCCTCATGACTTTAGAAATAATATCGCATCAAATCTGTAGACCCTCTCTAACAACTAAAAAACTTGAGGTTATTTCTCACCAACAAGGAAAATCTATATTCAGTCAGCTTTAAACTAATTAGCTGCCAGCTCCAAACACCACTCAACTCACACCACTTCATTTAGGCCCCTATTGAAATTGCAAGAAAAATTGATGCCATAATAAGAAAAATTTCCGTTTATTTGGGAAGAATTTCCTATGGTTCTTTCCCAAACCTAGTTCACACTCTCCATGGCTTTGGATGTTCTCGCCTTTGTAAAACTTACAAGATAAATGGGATCTAACATGAAAAATGGAAATATTAATTCGCTAAGGGTGGCGCTTTTGAGTGTTGCGGGAGCTGCCAGCCTTGCCTTATCTGGTGTGGCTTCGGCTGTCAGCTGCGGTGATACGGTTACTGCCCCGGCAGTTCTAACTGGAGATATCGCTTTTTGCGCAAGTAATCCAGCGGTAACTATAAAAGATGCTGGCACCTTGGATTTGAACGGTTATACCGTTAGTTGTGCTGGATCCGGGATAGGCATAAAAATACTTGGTGCCGATAGGACTCTCGAAGACACAGCGGGCGGCAATAGTATTGCCAATTGTGATACGGGAGTCTCCGTTGAAGGGGACGGCGGGCATTTAGTTCAAGAGGTGAATGCCACTGGGAACTTTGTTTCAGGAATCGCCCTTTGGAGTGCTGGAAACACCCTGGAGTTCTCTACCTCAAATGGTAATTTCGGAATGGGTGTGCGTGTTATGGGGGATGGCAACCGGGTCAGAAACTCAGACATGACAGGCAATTCACTCCAAGGTGTTAAAATCGTCGGAGGCAATACTTTACTTCGCTTCAATGATACAAGCTTTAATGTGACGAGTGGAATTGTCGTGGCAGAAGGGAGCGGTGGTATAATTGCGGAAAATATATCAGATGGTAATGGAACCAATGGAATTATGATACTGCCTTATGGCCAGGTAGGCTTCCTTATTGTCGGAAATACCGCTACTGGAAATGCAGGCGCTGACTTAGCTGATCACAATACACCTCCATGTACCGGTAATGTGTGGATAAGAAATACTTTTGACACCGCCAACCACGCCTGTATTCAGTAGGCATAATATTAGTTTTTACCGTGGGCCTATAAACATTGATTTTATTCGATGTGTAGGCCCATTATATCAGTCAGGGCTATGATGAAGCATGCCGAGAGCCACCATGCCGAAGCAGAATATAGCCTCAAACACCGTAAAAACCATTAAGAAAAATTTCCCTCTCAGACAATATCCTTACCCCATGACCGCGCCTGGAAGCTCGTTTAGTCCCTTCTTCTCCGCAGGAAAAACGTGGCCGACAGCCGTCACCATTGAGCGTCATGTTGCGTTATTCATTACATGCAGTTTGTTTACAATCTCAGCGATCCCGCCATGGAAGATGCACTTTATGAGATTAAATCTATGCGTAATTTTTCCGGATTAATTTTGAGAGACCAGGTGAGATAACTACTCTCAACTTTCGTCACTTACTAGAATTGAACCCAATGAGAACAGGTCCTATTGAGGGAACCAGTCAATATCCTGCTGAGGATAGCATGGTGCTGCAAGGGCGCCATTGTGAATGCGACCTTCATATCTGCTCCAAACTCCGCCCAGAATAAGAAGAAACAACGTGATCCAGAAATGTATCAAGCTAAAAAAGGCAATCAGTAGCACTTTGGCATGAAAATTGACGTCGCTACAGATGATACACAGACTTATCCACAGTACTGATGCAACAGCTGTTAACCGCACGATATTACTGCGACAGCAAAATGGTTACATGGTGAAGATAAGCGAGTCCGGGCGATACTGGTTACACCGGAGCAGAAAAGCGTGAAAAGCTGAAGGCTAGAGATGCGGAGTGGCACATTGTAGAGAGACCAAGACACTTAAAGCATCAACCAAAGTAAGAGGAGTTACGATGAGTGGAAAAAATAGCTTTGACTATAGAAAGGTCCGCTACCAGAGCTTAAAGAAAAATACCCAACGCCTGGGGCTGCTGGCAGGCCTTAACAACCTGCTAATTGATAAAAACATTTACCGACCCAGGCTTAGTATGCCTGAAATTTGTGAAATACAGCTTTATATAAGAGAAAAACCGGGAGACTCTTATGGAAGCTTGATGAATGACTAATAAATAGCCTCCTTCACTGTTTGAAGTGAGGGTGTAAATAATTCTGTGTAACCGCTCTTGCTAGTGGATTATTGGTAGTCG
>NZ_JALBWM010000181.1 GCF_023895975.1 Microbulbifer okhotskensis | reverse complement strand
TTACTCTGGATCGATGTTTTCTCTATCACTTACTTCATGGGGGACACCACGTCATGACCGCCAAGCAAACCGCCCCAAAAAGGGTAAAAGTCACTCTAATCGAGGCGCACACCCACCGGGGCCGGCCCTGTGAAAAGGGCGAAGAAATTGAGGTTACCGAAAATCAGCGCGACTGGCTTATTAAGCATAAAAAAGTCGCCGCACCAGGCAAATAAGGAGCTGGAGCAATGCAAGACTTTTCCCTACAGGGCAAGGTATATCTGGGCGAGCGCCTATCCACCGGCAAGCCGGGCAAAATGCACTGGGTCAACGATGTCGGCCTGCTGAATATTACTGCCAATGTCAGCTCGGAGAATCGCCAGGAATCCTACAGCGGCCAGCGCCTCACCAGCGCCACCTTAAATACCGGCACCGAGGTCAGTTTCTCCCTGACTCTGTATCACGCTACCGCCAGCAACCTGGCCATGGGGCTCTATGGTACCGAGCGCACTGTAACCAGTTCGACAGTGACCGACGAAGCCATCCCAGAAGTGGAAGCTGGCGATTCTGTGATATTGGATCGCGGCAATATTTCCAGCCTGGTAATCACCGACTCCAATGGCACCCCGGCCACTTTGGTGGACGGCACCAATTACCAGGTTACATCCAGCCCTGGCGGAGTTCTGGAATTTTTAGATGTAACTTCCTTTACCCAACCGTTTAATGCCGATTACTCCCACGGCGCCAGCACCGATATCACTATGTTCACCGAGTCCCCGCCGGTGCGTTACTTGATGCTGGATGGCGTTAACACCGTAGACGGTAGCGGCGAGCGAGTGCGCGGGCGCTTGTACAAGTGCAAATTTAATCCGGTGAGCCAGTTGGATTTGATTAATTCGAGTTTCGGCGAGCTGGCACTGACAGGTACTGCGCTATTTGATGCGCTGTCCGACCCGGATGAAGCCCTGGGCGGTTTTGGCCGCATCGAATTACTGGGTTAAGCCATGGCCAAAAAGCTGGAAAAAAAAGTATCTGCAGAATCCCAGGATGACCTGGAGATTCTGCACCCGGAGCGCACCCTGACTATTGCCGGCGAAAAAATTACCGTGCGTGAATACGGCTTTGTCGAGGGCTTGCGCCTGCGTCCACTGGCGGCGCCATTTCTCAAGGCACTGCACCAGGTAATGGGCAGCAGCGTAGCGCTCTCCCTGGAAGCGGTGTTGGATATCATCGCCGAGCACCATGAAATTATATTGCAGCTAATGGCCGTCGCCATCGACCGCGATGAGGACTGGCTGCACGGCCTCAATGATCCCGATGGCAATTTGCTGCTGATGACTTGGTGGGCGGTGACCGGCCCTTTTTTTCTGCGCTCTGTGCAGCAACGCAGGATCGCGGAACTGGTCGCGAGCAGAGCGCAAAAGCCCGAACCCGCTGGCGAGATATCTACACCACCCTGATCGCCAGCGGACACCCCCCGGAAAAAATCGGCAGTTATACCGAGCGGCAATTAATGCTCTACCACGATGCCGCCTTGCGCCGCGAACGCCACCAGCGGGCCGGGAACTTTTCCGATATACGCGCCGCATTTGTTGCCGACAAAAACGACAGCCAAAAGCACCTCCGCAGCCTGATTAAAGACTAAGCCAGCAGCGTTCGCCGCTGGCATTTTTGCCCCTGTTCAAAAGACGTTTCCCCCGGAACTCGCCATGATGCCCCCATGGCAAATCAAAACCTTGAACTCGCCCTCCGCATTCGTACCGATTTAAAGAATGCCGCTAAGCAGCTCGACCAGTTCGAGAAAGAGCTGGATGGTATTTCAGTCGCGGCCGCTGAGGCAGATGCGAACCTGGACAAAGTCACCGTCCCGCGAAAAGCGGACTCTGGCGGGCAACTAGAGCAACTAGAAAAAGACCTGGAAAATGTTTCTGAAGCAGCCAGTAATGCGGGTGCGGCTTTGGACAAGACATCGGCTGTAAAAGATACCGGAACAGCCAAGCAGTTGGACCAAATTGAAAAAGAGCTGCTTGATGTTACGGACGCGGCAGCAAAAGCCAGTGCAGGTATTCAACAAGTCACCGCATCTAATCAAAAAGTCACCGCATCTAATCAAACCTCTGCGACCACTAAAAATACGGCGGCGGTTAAAGCCAATAACAATGCTATGCGTGATGGCGCCATCTCCGCCGGCCAATACAAACAGGCCATGCGCCAGCTGCCGGCACAGATCACCGATATCACCACCAGCCTGGCTTCTGGTATGCCCGTGTGGCTGGTGGCCATCCAGCAAGGCGGCCAGATAAAAGACTCCTTTGGCGGTACCCGTGAAGCCGCCAAGGCCCTGGCCTCGACGATTAAACCCATTCCGCTATTACTCGGCAGCCTTGCCGCCGCCACGGCTACTGTGGTGCTGGCCCATGAGCAGGGCGCGGCCGAGAGCCGCCGCTATACCGAGGCGCTAACCCTGAGTGGTAATGCCGCCGGCACTAACAGCGACCAGCTCGCGGAAATGGCCAAACGTCTTGATGGTGTGGTGGGTACCCGCCGCGCAGCGTCAGCGGCACTCACTGAAATTGCTTCGGCCGGAAAGTTTACCGAGGCGCAAATGGAACAGGTCGCGCGCACTGCACTGAAAATGCAGGACGCCACGGGAAAGGCCATAGGTGCAACGGTAGATGAGTTTACGCAGTTGGCAGCCGATCCGGTCGGTGCCATCGAAAAGCTGAGTGAGAAGTACAACCACTTGGATGCGGCAGTCTATTCCAATATTGCCGCACTGCAGGCCCAGGGCCGTGAGATGGAAGCGGTACAACTTGCATTCGATACTCATGCCAACGAACTGGAGAGTCGTGCCGATGAACTGGCTGAAAATATCGGCCTGCTGGAACGGGGTTGGAAGCTGGTAAAAGAAGCCGCGTCTGAGAGCTGGGATGCAATGCTCGATGTCGGCCGCGAAGATACCCTGGAAGATGAGCTGGACCAGGTGAATGAGCGTATCCAGCGGCAACAGGAAATTTTGCGTGGCCGCCGCCGAGGAGAGACCAGTACCAGTCTTTCCGAACTCAAGGCCGAGCGCACCCGTTTGCAATTACGTATCCAGTTCCGCGATGCCATCTCCGCTGAACAAGCCGAGCGCGGAAAACTCAATAAGGAGGCCATTGCGGCCATGAAAGAGGTGGACCGCTTGGCGGCTTCCAACCTCACAAGTGAAGAAAAGCGCGTTGCTGCCATTAAAGAGTATCAAAAGCAGCTGGATAAAATCCGCCAAGCCAACCCCAACGACGCGCGCCTTAACGACGACACTATCGCCAACAATATTGCCGGCATTAATGCCCGTTACGCAGACAAGAAAAGCACCGACCGTGAAAGCAAAAGCTTGGAATCATTTGTTGCCCAGCTTGAGCGCCAGGCGGAAGTCCTGGGCAAAAGTGCCTCAGAAACCCGTGCGTACAATATCGCCGAAAAAGGATTGAGCGGCGAATTACTCGCCCGCGCCCAAGCCGCCAATGCCGCAATCACCGCTCAGGAAAAACTTAACCAGGCAACAGCAGATGCCAAGCAATTGGCCACCATTGAAAACCGGTTGCTCAGCCTTCAAGGCCGCACCGCCGAGGCCCGCAGCAATGACCTGGAAAACCAATACGCGGATTTGCTGCTGAGCCTGCAGGCCCGCAGCGATACCGCCGGCATCGAACTGGTCAACAGCCTAATCAATGTGGAAAAAGCCCAGGCGCAACTGGATGAACTCCAGGCCCAGGTGGCTCGCGTGCTGTCGGAGCAAAACCGGCAGGAACAAACCATCCGTGCACAACAGGAATCCGGCCTTATCACCGAGCTATCTGCCCGCGAGCAGTTGCTGCAATTACACCGAGATACTGCCGAGCAGGTGGATAGGTTAATTCCGCAAATGGAAGCCCTGGCCGAAGCCTCTGGCAACCCAGATGCCATTGAGCGGGTGCGGCAATTAAAAGCGGAAGTGGAGCAATTAGATTCTGTTACCAACGAGTACGGCACGACCATCAAAGACGCGCTGGAAGATAGTTTGACAGAGGGGTTTCAAGACCTGGCATCCGGGGCAGCCAGCCTGGGGGATGTGCTCAAAGATGTAATTGCTTCCATTGCCGACGCATTAGCACAGATGGCGGCTCAAAAGGCCTCCGCCCAGGCAGCTACAGCGGCAATGACAGTATTAGGCTACGCCGATGGCGGTTACACCGGCGCGGGCACTAAATACCAGGTCAAAGGCGTGGTCCACGCCGGTGAGTATGTGCAACCCGCCGAAGTCATGCGCGAACCCGGTGCCATGGCTTTTATGGAAAATTTCCGCCGCGAGGGGATGCGCTCCCTGGAGCGCTTCCGTGGCTACGCCGAGGGCGGCCCGGTTGGTTTATCCGCAGTCAATTACAACAGCCCCGCACAGGCTCTCGCCGCCAGTATGCCGGAGATGACTGTTAGGCAGCGCCTGCTGCCGGTGCTCGACAAGGATTTGATTTCTGATGCCCTGCGCGGACCCGAGGGCGAGCAATTAATCGAACTACATATCAAACGCAATCCGGGCAAATTCCGGCAAATGTTGGGGGGCTAATGAGTATTTATCGGCAGGCTGTGGCAAGCAACCATATTGATTTACTGGACCAAGTAGTGCGCCTGGTAACTGGCGCCGGAGAGGTTAGTAACCTGAGTTTTTCCGGTAGCGGCAATGGGCAATTACACAACCCAGATGCACACCCCGCAGCGGTGACTGAAACCTGGACCATCACTTGCACCGATGCCACGC
>NZ_JALBWM010000180.1 GCF_023895975.1 Microbulbifer okhotskensis | reverse complement strand
CAAATAGGATTGAACTTCTGAATTAATCTGCTCTCTTGTCACGGTTGCCTCTCCTTTTGTTTTTACTGCCCTACTCCACCTTCAGAGTTTTCGTTTACACTCTCTGCAGGCTGAAAATTTTCGTCCGGGTGCACTGGATCACCATAAATATCTGGGCGTAGCTCATATCGCGTGACGGCACCATTTGTGGCAGCTTCAATCGGGCGGCACTGGCCGGCAGGAATTGGCCTCTTGCTCTTGAACCACTGAGTAATCACAGGTGGCTTGACCCCAATACTCTTTGCTAAGCCTGATTTAGTACCCACAATTGCCACGGCCCGCTTTAGGGCCTCTAGGTTGACGTCTTTATGAGCTTTGTTCGTTTTCATAAATCAAATATAAGGCAATGCTTTACTTTTGGCAAGCATTGCCTTGCAGGCATATAATTTACTTAAATCAAGCAATGCTTGAAGGTGAAAAGCTCGGACGAGCTATAGAAGAGGCCCGGAAAATCAAGGGCGTTACAAAGGCAGAACTGGCGCGCCAGTTCGGGGTCTCGAGCCAGTCTGTCCAAGGCTGGGTAAAAACTGGCCGGATAAAGAAGACTGCCCTACTGAGGCTGATTGCTTACTTCCAGGGGGATGTGGGCCCGGAGCACTGGGAGCTAACCAGCTACCCTGCTACAAGCCCTAGAAGTCAGGCTGACATCAATGAAGGACCCAGACACTACGATTCAAATGTGCGGGAAGGCCCCCCCATTAGGGGAAAAGTTCCATTAATCTCAACGGTTCAGGCCGGCAAGTGGATGGAGGTAATAGACAACTTGCAGCCAGGTGATGCGGAAGAGTGGCGCGAAACGACAGCAAATGTCGGCCCCAACGCATTTGCGCTTCGCGTTGAAGGCGACTCAATGACCACTTTAATGGGGGTTAGTATTCCCCATGGGTCAGTTGTGATTGTCGACCCTGATGCCGAGTACATCAACGGATCAATAGTTGTCGCCAAGCTGACCGACATTCAGGAGGCGACACTAAAGAAGCTGGTGATAGACGGCCCCAACAAATATCTCAAACCGCTAAACCCTGCATATTCCCCGATAGTCATCAATGGCAACTGTCAAATCGTCGGGGTGGCGAAGAAGGTCGAATACGACCTTTAATCCCACAGAAGGTTAACCTGATATGGCGGCGCCTTCCCTTATCGCCTGCACCCTGGACATAAACTCTCTTAGTGATAGCAGCGCTGTGGCCTGCCCTCCAGGTATACGCTCCTGCGAGAAAACAGAGTCCTCGTACCCGTCCCCGCTATGGACTCTTAGGCGCACATCCTCAGCAGTTAACATCTCCTCCAGCAACTCAAAGGGCACGACAACTGAGTTCATGCTCGTTGTATAAATCGTTTTAGAGATACTGTTCCATCCACTACTGGAGTGGTCCGTGAGGTCAGTTGCCTTATAGGAATAAATGCTGCCAGATATGTTTACGTTCAGCTCAGTCAGACTTACGTACGCTGAGTTCATGGAGGTGCTGGAGCTGTACTCCATAATTAGGGCTACATACTCTGGGGACAGGCTGTTCCATCGAGCGCCCAACCTGTATGAATTCCCCCCTAGCCGCTTTGGGTTATAGAGAAATTGCGGTGTGACCTCGACGACTTTTGCACCGTCAAAAGTGGAGACTTTTTCTGTTACCACACCCATACCACCCATCTGGGACATTGCATCCGCCATCCCCGTACATCCGTTCAGAGCCGCAACAGCCAGAAAGACCAACAAGCAAAGTCCTGTCTTTTTCATTCGATAATCCCTTTCTCTTGTCGAGCCTCGAGAGTATCAGCTGATCGCCCACCAAGAAAGAACACTCCCCACCCCAACTGCATCCCACTTTTAACAGCCCAAAAAAAAGTAAAGCAAAAGTAAGGCATTGCTGTTGCAAAAAATAAAGCATTGCTTTACATTTGACTTAACAGCTCAGGGAGAACCCCAATGTTAGGAACAAGCTCAACCGCCCCCACCGAAGACGCTCTTAGCAACTATGAGAATCACCAAGACTCTCTACCGGACGAAACCGCAGCTGATGTAGAGCGCGTTGAGGCTGGTATTACTGAATTCCTCCTGGAGAGCATTTTCTCAGGCAATCAAATCCGCCCTCTTTCTGAAGCCAGGTATCGCCGCCGCTTCCTGGAAATAGCTATCGATGAAATCGATCAGTTCAAGCTTAAAGATATTCTTCAGTGTGCGGCCTCGAATAAAGACTTTGCCCGCAGCTGTGCACTAAAGCTGGCCAGGGAGTACCACGAGGAACTGGAGCCCCGTGCAGCTGAAGATGGACACATCGAAGGCCACCCACTTTCCCGCCGAAAGCCCACCCAAGACGAAATTGAAAACACCGTATTTTTTATTGAGATGCACCTATTCCGCGAAACGGGAGCACTCAGTAATGAGTCGGCGCTAGCTCGGGAACTGCTTGATAAGCACATTGGAAAGTTTCTCGAAAAATACGCTGAAGATTGTGATTCAACCGGAAACGGAAAAATTGCTGAAATTGCCATCGGCGGCGACCACGCAGAGGCGGGATATCAATATCACTCGGTAGCAATGGAAACCGTGAGATTTATAGCTGAGAAATATTTCTGGCGATTCGCTCACGCTGCACGTGATGCCGGCTGCCTTGAATTGCCCGGTCATGAAATTGTTCAAAATTATTAACCCCCTCTAATAACGGGAGTGAGCAAAATGTCTGAAAACCTAAGCATCTGGCAGAAAGTAAAGAAAACTGACGCCCGCTTTGTAAAAGAGTCAACGGTAGAAGGCCGCAAAACTGCCAGCATCAACCATATCGCCATGGTTGAGAAAGCTACTGAAATATGGGGGCCAATCGGTATCGGCTGGGGTTATGAAATCATCGAGGAGCGTGACGATAGAGGCGCCCCAGTAATTGTGGAAGGTCTGGAGGTTGGCCACAACCTCACCCACACAATCAGACTTCGCCTCTGGTACAAAATCGGAGGAGAACGCGGTCATGTTGAAAACTACGGTCATACTCCTCGCGTCTACTGGTCACATAAAAACAAGTACTTTGTCGAAGATAAAGAAGCAGCCAAGAAGTCACTTTCTGACGCTTTAAAAAAGTGTTTCTCCTTCCTCGGATTCTCCGCAGATATTTATAGCGGCGAATGGGATGACCCCGAATACCGCCAAGAGCGCCAGCTAGAAAGCCAAATCGACAAAGCGGAAGACAAAGACTCTGCGCGAGACAAGCAAGCCAAAGAGCTTACCGAGTACGTCCAGAAACACCTGGAAACATTAAAAAGTTCTCTCCGCCTTCATGAGGCTGCCGGAATATTTAAAACCTCAATTAAACATCTTGAGCGGCAAGGAAATATTCCACACCTAACTGATGTCGCCAAGAAAGGAATTACCGCCCTCACTCAAACCTATGAAGCACAAAAGGAACAACTCCAAGGAGCTGCATGATGACCGCATTAAAACTCTATGAAATCACCGACCAAGCCCGCGATCTGAAGCAACTGGCCGAAGATAACGATTTAACCCCAGCAGATATTGCTGACACTCTGGAAGGGATAGAACTGGAATTCAACGAAAAGGCTATCCAGATAGGCAACCTGCTCATGAACTTCACCCCCTTCGAAAAGGGGCTTGATGATGAAATTAAGCGGTTGCAAGCCAAGAAAAAGGCCCGACAAAACCGCCGTAATTCAATCATCGAATATCTCCGCTCAAATATGCAGAAGTGCGGCATCAAGAAGATTGAGTGCCCGGTCTTCACAATCTCTCTCAGGAAGGCAGCAGCTAAGGTTGAGATTGAAAACGAAGACGCCCTGCCCGGCGAATACGTCACCGTTAAAAACACATTCGCACCGGACAAGAAAGCCATTTTGTCCGCCCTTAAAGAGGGTCAAGAAATTCCAGGGGCACGACTAGCAGAAGCTAAACCTGCTTTACAGATACGTTAGCGCGTGAGGCTTGCGCCGCTGGTACGGGGCGCATTTCTAGGGAGAGAGACATGTTTTCAGGAAGAAGTTTATTGCTGGCTGCACTGCAACTAAGTCAAATAGGTAAAGAGTGGGACGGCGTCATTCAGCCAAAACCGAATCATTATGCGGGAAAGGTCAACAAGCTAAGTCAAAAGGCAAAGCGTAAGCGGGCTAAGTGGAATTAATTATGAAAATCCAAGAAATGAATAGATTCGCCATATTTTGCGGCACTTATAACTTGTTAATGGGTGGGGCCAAGGATTTTCGTGAGTCAGTAGAAACACTGGAAGCCGCCCATAAAGTAGCGAATCAAATCGCCAAGACAGAAGTGTTTAAGCAGTGGGTGCAAATCTTTGACAAGAAAACTGATGAGCTGACCACCTACACCATAGTCGATGGTGAGCTGAAGGAAGAGGAGTGCAAGTGATGGGTGAGGAAATAAAGCTCAAGGGTTGCCCATTCTGTGGTGCTAAGGCGGTATTCGATTCTGATGACCATGACTGGCAGTGGATTGAATGCACCGGTTGCAGTGCTTCTACTGAGAGCCGTGTTTCCTATGCGGATGATTGTAAACCGCTGCTAGCGAAAAAATGGAATTCACGGGTTGGCGGAGTGGAGGCCAAAGGCAATGGCTAGAGGGGTCAACAAAGTAATTCTGATCGGTAATCTGGGGAATGACCCGGAAACCAAATATATGCCGAGTGGCGGTGCTGTGACCAATATCAGCCTAGCCACCAGTGAAAGCTGGAAGGATAAGCAGACCGGCCAACAGCAAGACAGAGTGGAATGGCACCGTGTAGTCTTTTTCAACCGCCTTGCAGAAATAGCCGGTG
>NZ_JALBWM010000017.1 GCF_023895975.1 Microbulbifer okhotskensis | reverse complement strand
GGTCATCTCTTTTTTGCTAATAGTAAAGAAATGACACAGAATTCTGAACACTACCAATTGCTGGAGTCCTAAGGCCTATAGTATTTATTACTGCCGCTCCCGGAAATTAATTTTTCCAGTGGTAGGGCTTTAAATATTTTTTCCTATATCTTGCGTTCCGCCGATTATTACGACGATCTTTCCTATTTGCACTAGCTCGGCTGTTCTCTCCTACAACAGCTTTTGAATATTCTTAACAAACATTTACTACAGTTATCCCCTGTTTACACAGTAGCCATTTACCATGTGTTTACTGATTGTAAACAAGAGTGTTGATCGATGAAAAACTGGAAAATGGTAGTAGGTAGTTTTGCATTGGCAGGTGTCATGGTTGTACCGGCCGTGAGTATGGCATGCGATAATGCCCGTGCACACGGTCGAGCTCAAGGTCCAGAAAAAATTGCCAAGGAATTACAGCTGACCGAAGCGCAAAGAGCGGAGCTGAAGGAATATCGAGGGGCTCGTCGAGAAAGTAAGCTGGCCCAACGTGAGCAAATGCATAAATTGCGTGGCGAAATTCGTGAAGCGATCCAGTCGGGTGCCGATCAGGCGACACTGGCAAACTTGGGAGCAGAGTTGGGTAAGCTAGAGGTCGCGAAAATGCAGCGGCGCAACCAGATGCTTGAACGGTTCGAGTCAGTTTTAACGGAAGAACAGCTGGCTAAACTGGAAAGTTTGAAGGCAGAAAAGAAAAAGCGCCATATGAAAAAGGGTAAGGCGTTTCACGACCACGGCTAATTGTAGCTTCTTTCAGGAGTAACGGACAGATTGAAAATACTATGGTGTTGCCCTGAGTGTTAGAGGGCAACACAGCCGAACGAGTTCTTTAGCCCTCGACTGAAGCTTCTTCAGTTGCACCAACGCCTATGTGTTGGTCAAGGAAGTTCAAAAGCTCAGTGTAGAGTTTCATTTCATTTTCTTCCAAATAGAAACCGTGGCCCTCTCTTTCCACAAATAAAGTTTTGATGGGTTTATTCATTTTTGCAAATTCTTTAACAAGGGCTTCAGCATGCTCGATGGGAGCCCGTTCATCTTGCTCGCCATGAATCAGGAAAATTGGAAGATTGAGTTTGTCTGCACTGTATACGGGAGAGTTGCGTTTGAGGAAATCTTTATCTTTACTTAATTCTCTGTTGAGATAGCTGATTCCGCGTTCCCTCTTTTTGATATCCCCTTCTGAGTACATCATTTCTAAATCGTACACACCTACATAACCGGCTGCACATTTGTATAAATTTGGATAACGAATAGGGTTCATAAGCGCTGAGTAGCCTCCAAAACTAGCTCCATAGATACAGATACGGTTTGGGTCAGCATATCCTTTCTCTATGGCCCAATTAACTGCCTCTGAGATGTCTTTTTGAATTTTTCCACCCCACTCGCGAATTCCCGCAGTATAGAAGCCATCACCGTAACCGGTAGAGCCGCGGAAATTTACCTGAAGAACCAAGTATCCATTTTGTGACAGGATCTGTGCATTCTGGTTGTATCCCTAATAATCGCGGGAATGAGGCCCTCCGTGGGGTAAGACAACCATCGGATTCTTTTTCTTGGAGTTCTTCGGGAAGGTTAAGTATACCCCTACCTGAAATTTATCCTCGGTAGTGAAAGAATCGGCTAGCATTGGGTTTAGTTGTTCAGGTTCCAGCCAGTTCGCCGATGAAATTAAGAAATCAACAGATTTGGATTTGAGATTTACTAGATAGTAGTCGCCTGGTAAGCGATCGCCATGTACTTTCAACACACCTAGAGAACCGTCGCTCGTAAAGCTGGTAAAACCGATCCGGTAATCTTGAAATGCTCTTTTCAGTCCTCGAAAAAATGCAGAAAAACCTTCACCTTCATCGAAAAAGTGCTCCACAGGGTACTCTGGATGCAAATAGACACCGAGAGGTTTGTAAGAATTTGGTGGGTAGATAATGCCGTGGAGGTCTGTTCTGGCATGTTGAAATATTATTGAGTAATCTTCACTGCCATGTTTAACCTTGATTAGGGCTTTTGTTTGTGACTCAGGGCTTATGGCTAGATAAGCCTCTTTTGAGTTAGGATCAAAACCTAAAGGTGTTGCAGAAGCCATGATTGAGGAGTCAATTTTTTGCCAGTTTTGGGATGATCTGGAAAATAATTGATAGTTATTGTCTTTGTCTGTACCGTCCGCATAGATTAGATTGCCTGCTCCGTCAGTATAAGCGCGCCCGTCAATTTGTGGGAGCCGTGCAAAATGTTTATTGGTTCCTTTATAGATGTTGAGCCTCAGTACTTCACCGATGGATTCCTGATTTCTCGCCCAGGGGCGAGTGGATATTAGGATTTCATTTTTGTTATTTAGTAGTGGGTCAATAATTGTCGCATGCGCATAGGTTGCCTTCGCCTTCTTAAAGCGAGTTCCAACTTGGCGCTCGCCGGCTAGATACCCAAAAATATTTTTTGCCTTTGTGCCATCAGAGTTAATGGCATACAGAGATCCATATACAACGGGGGCTTCTAGTGCTGCCTTTCGTGACATTACTTCCGCTACGACTCTCTCGTCGTTTGCCCAATAGAAATCCCCAACCTCTTCCGAACCCCTGAATCGTAGTAGCCCAGTAACTTTGAGTGGTTTAATGGACATAAATATAAGTACGCGCTCACCTTCATGTAGCTTCCTAATAGCTAAGTGAGTTCCGGTCGGGGAAATTTTGACCTCTTCGACTTCTGTGTGGCGAACCAAGTCCTCTAGAGTTACTTGAGCGGAAAGTACCAGACTAGGCCAAAGTGAAAATACAAATAGAATTACTCGCATAATTTCATCCCTATAGTTAGTGGGAGTCATTATGTGTTAGATGGGGGGGGGCAACAAGTTGATGGAATTGCGGGCTCGTTGAGCCCGCGGAGGTTTGTATATGTAATGGTAGTTAACTTAATTCCTCACTAGATCCTCGCTCTCTCGATCAGGCTTGTACTGATCAAACCAGTATAGAATCGATGCCACTTTCGCCACCATTTGGCTGGGTCTGGCAGTTATGCTGTGGGATGCACCGGGGATACGCACCATTGAGGCGTCTACATTATTCAGCTTGAGTGCTTGATAGAACTGCTCTGTTTCAGACATTGGTGTGCGGTAATCCTCGACCCCTGTTAACAGCATTGTGGGGGTGGTTACGTTTCCAACATAAGTGAGCGGCGAACGGCGACGATACTCTTCAGGTTTTTCCCAGGGCATTCCCGAGAACCAGTATGTGGTAAAGAACCTGGAGTAATCAGCGGTTAAAACGAAACTCTCCCAGTTGATTACTGGCTTAGCGACAACGGCAGCTCTGAAGCGGTCAGTTTTACCGATAATCCATGCGGTAAGAGTGCCGCCGCCACTGCCGCCGGTTACAAATAATTGATCCTCATCAATATAGCCTTGAGCAATGACAGCATCGACTCCAGCCATTAGGTCATCGTAATCCTGACTTGGGTAGTTATGATGAATCAGATTGGCAAACTCGTGGCCATAACTGGTGGAGCCACGGGGATTGGTATAGAGAACCACATAGCCTGCAGCGGCAAATAGCTGGACTTCAGCGGCAAACCTGGGACCATAATTAGAGAAGGGGCCTCCGTGAATCTCCAGTAAAAGGGGGTATTTTTTCTCTGGGTCAAAATTCGGCGGGTAGGCAACCCAGCCCTGGATATTGCGGCCGTCAAAGCTGGATTTGTAGTTGATCTCTTCTACATGCGCCATATGGCGCAGCGGTATCAAATCCTCATTGAGGTTGGTTAATGCCTGGACCTTGCCATTGCGGGCCAGTGACAGTTCGGCCGGGTGCTGTGTATTGGTTCGTGTGTAAGCAATTTCCCCGCGTTTGGATACCGCAAAACTGGCTCCGGCATAAGGGCGCCCCAGAGACAGGCCTCCCGCATCGCTGGCCATTAGGGTTTCGCCTGCACCAATTTTCTTAATAGCGATTTTAGTGGAGCCGTGATCATCATAGCTATAAGCGATACGCTTGCTGTCACCAAGCCAGTGAAAGCTTGAAATACTGCGATCCTTAGCAGTTTTCACTTTGCGAGATTGGCCGCTATTGAGATCCAGGATACGCAAGGAATGCTGCTGATACCCGAGTTTTTGGTCTTCAAAGCCCAGATAGGCTAGCTGCTTGCCGTCGGGGGACATTTGCGGGTGATGGTCTGGGCCATAGCGTTCAGTGATTTGCTCGATAGTGCCATCTTTCAGGCTCACCTTGTAAATTTCTGAGTTCATCAACTCGATCTCGTGATCGGGGTGACGGTTGGCAGAAAAATAAACGGCGTCGTTACCTTTGCTCCAAGCGAGGCTGCTGTGATGATCGAATTCACCATCGGTGAGCTGGCGAGGGGTGCCGCCCTCGCGGGGGATAACAAAAACCTGTACATGTCCCTGTTTTAAATAGCCCATCCCATCTGAGCGATAGATACTGCTATCGATAAATTGGGGTGGCTCAGCCCACTCAGCACCTTCCGGAGTGCTGGGGAGTTGTACTGGCAGGGGTTTGCTTTCCGGTACAAACATGGTGAAGGCGATCTGCTTGCCATCTCCGGACCACTGGATATTTGATGGTGATTTGGGCAAATGGGTGATTTGCAGATTTTGGCCATTGTCCAGCCAGAGCAAGTGGATCTGTGGACTACCGCTGCGGGTACTAATGAAGGCAAGTGTTTTGCCATCTGGCGATAATCGTGGGGAATAATTTGAGTCATCTCCAGAGGTCAGTGGGCGGTGATCTTTTCCATCGCTACCGATACGCCAGAGATTTGCACGTTTGCCGTCCGCCATTTTGTTCATGGAATTGCGGACGTAGTAAATCCTCTTTCCGTCATCGCTGAACTGTGGGCTGCTGGCATACTCCAGATTGAATACGTCTTCGTAGCTGAAATTGGGTATTTGATCGCTGGCTAGCGCCGGGCTGGTGACAAGCATCGCTGTAACGAGTTTTATTAGGTGGTTCATGGCCTGCGAGTTCCTCCATTGTCGTTGTTAGAGAGAGCATACCGCAGGCGAGTTTTGGGGAGCGTCTAATAAGCTGACCTGTACTTTTGGCGGGATGGAGCGTGTAGCTAGTAGCCGCTGAATTATTGGCGAGGGTGCAAGGTTTTTAGGTAAGTAGTTCCCCTAGTACTTCTCGATAAATATCTTTAAGCAGATCCAGATGATCGGCTTTGACCCTCTCATCCACTTTGTGGATGGTGGCATTTACGGGTCCCAGTTCTACGACTTGCGCTCCAGTCGGTGCGATAAAACGGCCATCGGAAGTACCCCCGGCGGTCGAAAGCTCCGTTTTTTCCCCGGTGATTCTAAGAATCGCCTGCTGGGTTGCCTGAACCAGGGGCCCCTCGGCGGTGAGAAAGGGCAATCCGGATAATTTAAAATTCGCTTGGTACCTGAGGTTGTGTTTGTCCAGAATTGCACGGGCTCTGGTCTCCAGATCTCCGGCTGTTAATTCGGTTGAAAAGCGCCAGTTGCACAATACCTCAACCTCACCTGGGATAACATTGGTTGCGCCTGTGCCTCCATTGATATTGGAAACCTGGAAGCTGGTCGCGGGGAAGGACTGGTTTCCCTGATCCCACTCTTCGGCGGCGAGCGCCGAAAGCGCTGGGGCGAGTGTGTGTATTGGGTTTTCTGCTAGGTGTGGGTAGGCCACATGGCCCTGAATGCCGAGAATTTTTAGCTCTAAACCCAGGGAACCCCTGCGCCCGTTTTTGATGACATCGCCGACGCGATCACTGCTGGAAGGTTCACCGACAATACAGCAGTCGATTTTCTCACCCTGCTCCTCAAGCCATTCAACCACTTTGACAGTGCCGTTGGTTGCCGGCCCCTCTTCGTCGCTGGTGATCAGAAATGCTATGCGCCCGCTGTGGTTGGGATTTGCTGCAATAAATTCCTCGCAAGCTACCACCATGGCTGCCAGTGATCCCTTCATGTCCGCAGCGCCGCGTCCATACAGGAATCCGTCGCGAATCTCTGGTGTGAACGGTGGGTAGCTCCAGTTTTCTTCGGGGCCAGTGGGAACGACATCGGTGTGGCCAGCAAAGGCTAACAGGGGGCCTTGGCTGGCCCCATTGCGCACAGCCCAGAAATTATCGGTGTCTCCCCGGCGCAGCTTTGTCATTTGGAACCCTATTTTTTCCAGGCGTTGGGTCATCAGGTCCATGCAGCCTGCATCTTCAGGAGTGATAGATCGGCGGCGAATCAAGTCAAAGGCAAGTTGGAGTGTGGGAGTCACGGGGGCTTTCCTTGTATTGGGTGGGTGAGTCGTGCGGGGAAGTGTTTGCTGAGGTAAGGGGTAGCCATGCGGGGCTTGCGCCCCGCAGAACTAGACATCAATTGCTGTGAAGAGCTTCGTTGAGTTCGATAGCACTCTTATTGGTCAAGCACTCAACAGCGCCATTGGTGGAGTTGCGGCGGAATAGTAGGTCGGATTTACCGGCCAGCTCCCGTGCCTTGATGTGCTCTACCAGTTTGCCACTGTCATCCAGTAGCGCCACCTTGGTACCGGCAGTGATATAAAGTCCCGCTTCTACGGTGCAGCGATCGCCGAGGGGGATACCGACACCGGCATTGGCACCGAGTAGGCAGTTGTCGCCGACGGAGATCACAATATTGCCGCCACCGGAGAGGGTGCCCATGGTGGAGCTGCTGCCGCCGAGGTCGGAACCAGCGCCGACAAAAACGCCTGCAGAAATACGCCCTTCAATCATGCCGGGCCCTTGGGCGCCCGCATTAAAGTTGACGAAGCCCTCGTGCATGATAGTGGTGCCTTCACCGAGGTAGGCGCCCAGGCGCACACGTGCAGTGTGGGCAATACGAACCCCGGTAGGCACTACGTAGTTGGTCATTTTGGGGAATTTGTCGACGCAGGAGACGTCCAGGTGTTCGCCTTTAAGGCGTGCTTCAAGCTGGCGTTGAGGGAGCTCTTCGAGGTCGATGGCTCCCTGGTTGGTCCAAGCAACATTGACCAGTTTACCAAAGATGCCATCCAGCTTGGTTTCGTGGGGTTTGACCAGGCGGTGGGAAAGGAGGTGCAGTTTCAGGTAGGCCTCGGGTACTGTCTGCGGCGCATCATCTGTACCCAGGATAACCACGGCGAGAGGTCTCTGTGTGTTGGAGAGCTGCTGCAAGATTTCTGCTTGGTCTGCCGCTCCCGCTCCGTGAAGGGCATCGGCCAATTTGTGCAGTTGCGTGGAGTCCAGTGGCAGGCTGTGATTGCCCTCGGTAACACCCAGAGTCTCTGTAACTGCATTCGCGACTTCAGTGCTTGGCTGGAATAGGGGTTTGGGATAGTAGACTTCCAGCCAATCACCTTTGCTGTTACAGGTGCCAATACCAAAACCGATGCTATAGATATTGCTCATAGTGGTTATCTCCTAATTCGACGGGCTTTTTAATTGTTCAAAGGCAGCTTCTTTAAAGCCGAGCAGGGTGTTGGTAGCGGTTGTTGTGACCGGGCGCTTAATCAATGTTGGCGTTGTGTTGGCAAGTTCAAGAGCAAGGTCATTGTCCATTTCACTTTTTTGCGTATCGCTCAATGCGCGCCAGCTGGTTGAGCGGCGGTTAAGCACTTCTTGCCAGCCAAACGTCTCCAGCCAGGTTTGTAGGGGGACATCTGACATGCCATCTGCGCGAAAGTCGTGGAAGCGATAGTCGACCCCATTGTTCTCCAGCCATTTGCGGGCTTTTTTTACGGTGTCGCAATTTTTAATGCCGTACAGAGTAATCACGGTTATGCCTTTTTGGTTTTTTTGGGGTTTTTACGATTGGGATAGCAGGTGGTGCAGATCTCACAGACAGTGCCATCACAACCTCGTGCCGAGCAAAACTCGCGGCCATAGAAAATAATCTGCAGGTGTAATTTATTCCACTTGTCCCTTGGGAAAAGCCGTTTCAGGTCTTTTTCAGTTTGAGTAACATTTTTACCGCTGCTCAGGCCCCAGCGCTGAGCCAGCCGGTGTATGTGTGTGTCTACGGGAAATGCCGGGTGCCCAAAAGCTTGAGACATTACCACGCTGGCGGTTTTGTGTCCGACGCCGGGCAAAGTTTCCAGGGCGGCCATATTTTCTGGCACTTGGCCGTGGTACTCGTTGATCAGGATTTGTGAAAGTTGGCTGATCGCTTTTGATTTTTGCGGAGAGAGGCCGCAGGGGCGAATAACCTGTTGAATTTTGTCTACCGGGACCTGTGCCATATCCTGGGGGTTGTCCGCCAGTTGCCAGAGGGCCGGGGTGATCTGATTGACCCTCTCATCGGTGCACTGGGCCGAAAGGAGAACTGCAACCAGTAGGGTGTAGGTGTCTTTGTGGTCCAGAGGAATGGGGGTTACTGAGTAGAGTTCTTCCAGGCGCTCCAAGATATAACTTACGCGCTCTTGTTTAAGTAGATTCTTTACTGCCATTTTTAAGGGTTGCCTGGGATGGGATTTCAATCGGTTCCCGAGTCGTGAGTGAGGTTTATCTGCAAAAAGCGCTGATACGTCGTGCGGCATCAAGGCATTCTTGCAGTGTTGCTACCAGTGCTATTCGCACATATGCGCGTCCGGGGTTTAAGCCTGTGTTATCACGGGCGAGAAATGCGCCTGGAAGTACGGTGATATTTTGCTCTTGAAACAACGCTTTGGCAAAACGCTCACCATCATCAACTCTGGGCCACAAATAGAAACTCGCCTGCGGTTGCTGGACTTCAAGGCAGCCGTTGAGAATCTCAAGAACAGAGGAAAACTTCTCCCGATAGAGCGCGCGGTTTTTCTGAACATGGTTTTCGTCTTGCCAGGCTGCGATAGAGGCGTACTGAGTTGGCAGCGGCATTGCACAGCCGTGATAGGTTCTATAGAGCAAAAATCTCTGCAGCAGCTCGCTATCCCCAGCAACAAAACCGGAGCGCAGGCCGGGTAGGTTCGAGCGCTTTGAGAGGCTGTGGAATACGACGCAGCGGCGATAGTCCGTTCGGCCAATTTCCTCGCAGGCTTGCAAGAGGCCCAGCGGGGGCGATGTTTCATCGAAGTACAGTTCTGAGTAACACTCGTCAGAGGCGATGTTGAAATTATAGCGATCCGCCAATTTAATCAGTTGTTTGAGGTCGTCTGTGTGCAAGAGGGCGCCTGTGGGGTTGCCCGGCGAACAGATATATAGGAGTTCACACTGCTGCCATACCGAACTCGGGACTGAGGCGAAGTCTGGTTTAAAGTCGTTGGCTGCGACGCAATTGATGAAGTGCGGCTGCGCCCCGGCGAGCAGTGCCGCGCCTTCATAAATCTGGTAGAAAGGATTTGGCATCAGGACCTTACTGCCCGGTGATACCGTCGCTTGGGCGAAGGCAAACAGCGCCTCGCGAGTCCCATTCACCGGCAGTACCTGGGTGTCGGCATCGACTTGAGTAAGTTGAAAGCGCTGGCATAGCCAGCTCGCAATAGTTTGGCGCAGGGGCTCTATGCCTTTTGTGAGCGGGTAGGCGGTGAGTTTGTCCAGGTGCTGGGTGATTTCTGAGCTTACGAACTCGGGTGGCGCGTGTTTGGGTTCACCAATGGATAGCGCAATATGGGGTTTATCTACCGTCTGCAGTCCCTCTTTGAGAGTTTGCAGCTTGGTAAAAGGATAGGGTTGCAGCTGTTCCAGATTTGGATTCATGGTGATAACCGGGCCTTTGTTCGTGGTCTTAGGTTTGTTCGTCCTGGTTGTTCAGCTCCAGGCAGATGGCTTTTTCAAGCGTGCGATTGACCTCGCTGTTGTCAAGGGGAGCCCCTTCGGCATCGGTGATATGGAAGGTATCCTCGACCCGTTCGCCGAGTGTGGAAATTTTTGCATTGTGCAGGCATAGATTGTGGGTAATAAAGATCCGCGCGATACGCGCCAGTAATCCGGGTCTGTCAGCACTGGTGATTTCAAGGGTGCTGTAGTGGTCGCCGGGTTCGGTGGAGAGGTGGGCTCGGCTCTTGAGTTCAAACATTTTCAAGCGCCGTGGGGTGCGCCGTTGAATGACTTTTGAGTAGTCCTCAACCAGGGCTAACTCCTGTCGCAGGGTATCGCGGATTTGGGCTAGGCGCTGGGGCTCATCCAATAGGGGTTGGCCCGCTTCGTCGAGAACGTAAAAGGTATCCAGCGTGTATCCCGAAGCGGAGTTGTACAAGCGCGCGTCGTGCACGCTGAGGTTGAGCATATCCAGGCCGGTGACCGCTGCGGCAAAGACATTGGCTCGGTCCGGGGTATAGACAAATACCTGAGTTGCACCATCGTGTTCGCCGGGGCCTGAATTCCGCGTTAAAACCAGAGTGTCATTTTGCGCGGTATCGATGTTGCTATGCAGCTCGTGGATTGCAGAAGTGTGCCAGGTGATATTGTCGGCAGTTTCACGGACAAAATAGTCTTCCCCCATTTGTGCCCAGATATTCTTCACGGAGGTACCGGGAAGGCCCATAGTTTTCAGTTTATCCAGTGCCAGGCTGCGGGTTTCCTCGATAATTTCTTCGCGATCGATAGGGTTTTCGAGGCCGCGGCGCAGGGCGTGCTGCGTAGCTTGGTAGAGTTGGCGCATCAGGCTTGCGCGCCAGCTATTCCACAGTTCCGGATTGGTAGCGTTGATATCGGCCACCGTGAGTGCGTAGAGGTAATCCAGATGCTCGCGATCGCCCATCTCGCGAGCGAATGCGTGTACGACTTCTGGGTCGCTGATGTCCTGTTTTTGCGAGACCTGGCTCATAAGGAGGTGCTTTTCCACCAGCCAGCAGACCAAGCGGCGATCACGGGCGGGCAACTGATGGCGCTGACAGAACTCAGCAGCATCCACGATCCCCAGCTTTGAGTGATCCCCGCCGCGCCCCTTGGCTATATCGTGGTAAAGGCCGGCAATATACAGAAGCTCAGGTTGGCGCAGGCGTTCGAGTATGTCTGCCGCGATCGGAAATTTTTCCCGCGCCTCGGGGCTGCGGAAGCTGCGCATATTGCGCACCACTTGCAAGGTGTGAGCATCCACCGTGTAGATATGGAACAGGTCGTGTTGCATCTGTCCAGTGACCTTTCCAAACTCTGGTAGGTAGCGTCCGAGAATGCGATAGCGGGTCATTCGAGATAATTGGGTGGACAGGCCGCGCGGAGAGCGGAGCAGCTGTATAAATAGCTGGGTGTTCTTTTCATCGGTACGAAACTGGTCGTCGATCAAATGTCGGTGTTCGCGAATCAGACGAATTGTGGAGGCTCGCACTCCGGTGATTTCAGGGTGGTTGGCCATCAACACAAAAATCTCCAGCAGTGCCGAGGGCTGTTCGTTGAAGACCTGTGCTTGGGTGACCTCAATGGTGCCATCGCGCAGCTGGAACCGCTCATTCAGAGGTGTGACAACCTGGTTTCCGTCGCGCTGTAGAATGGCCTCGCCCAGATACTGCAGAAGTACATCATTGAGTTCCTGCAAGGCCATAACGGTGCGGTAGTAGTTGTGCATAAACTGCTCGACAGCAAGCTGGGTGTCACTGTCGACATAGCCGAATTGCTTGGCCAGCTCTCTCTGATAGTCGAACAGTAATCGCTCTTCCGCGCGACCAGCTAGGAGGTGTAGGCCGTAGCGTACTCGCCACAGGAAGGTCTCGCCAGATTGAAGTATGGCGAACTCTTCCTCCGTAAAAAATGCTTTGCCCTGGAGTTGTTTCAAAGTTCGGACTTGAAAGAAGTACTTGGCCACCCAGGCAATGGTCTGGATATCGCGCAGACCGCCGGGAGAATTCTTAATGTTGGGCTCGAGAATATATTCCGCAGCTTGCTGGTTGCTGTGCCGTTCTTTTTGTTCTGCCAGTTTGGCCTTGAAAAAATCTGTGGTGGGCCACAGTTTTTTACTGTCCATAAGCGCAGTTAGTTGCTCGCTCACTGTGCTGTCGCCAACGATAGTGCGGGACTCGGTGAGATTAGTGGCGACCGTGATATCTTTGGCTGCCAGGTCCAGGCAGTCCTCGATACTGCGTACCGAGTGGCCGATGTCCAGCCCCAGGTCCCACAAAAATGCTACCAGTCGTTCAATATTGTCGATAGTGTCTACAGCTGCTCGGCCGCTGGTGAGAATCAGTAGGTCGATATCCGAGTGGGGGTGTAGCTCGCTGCGCCCGTATCCTCCTACTGCCATGAGACCAATACCCTTACGCCATTCAAACTGGTGCCAGGCATAGTGCAATAGACAGTCCACAAACAGGGCGCGCTCATGCACAAGAGTGACAACATCTTCGCCCTCGCGGAAGCGTTCAGCCATCTGGTGCTCAGCTGCGCCGACTGCATCTTTGAAAATCTCAAGTGTCGGTTTAATGCCGGAGTTTAAGTCCCTGCGGAACCGGGATTGATCGAAGAAAAATAAGGGGCGTTCAAAATAGGGGATGCTGAGCGGCTGCATGGGGAGTCCGTTTGGCTGTGCCCCCCAGCATAAGGTATGCAGGGGTTTTTGTTCTGATCACACTGGAGTAAGTTGAATCGAGCGCTGCCTGCGACCTGTTCCGCCCATTGCAGCGCCCCTCTTCCGGTTAGAAGTTTTCTTCACTACGCGCGGTGAGCACTTCCACGCCATCACTGGTCACGGCCATCGTGTGTTCCCACTGAGCGGAGAGGCGACGATCCTTGGTTACCGCCGTCCAGTCATCACCCAGTACTCGGGTGGCCGCTTTACCTGCGTTGATCATCGGCTCGATAGTAAAGGTCATTCCCTCCTCCAGAGCCGCCCCTGTGCCCGGCTGACCGTAGTGAAGGATCTGGGGGTCTTCATGGAATACATCGCCGATACCGTGGCCGCAAAAGTCGCGAACCACTGAGTAATAGTTTTTCTCGGCGTGCTGCTGAATCACATGGCCGATATCGCCGAGTGTAGTCCCGGGGCGTACAATCTCTATGGCTTTGTACATGCACTCCTGGGTGATCTTCACCAGGCGTTCTGCGTGTGCGGCCGGTTTGCCCACAAAGTACATTTTGCTGGTATCGCCATACCAGCCATCTTTGATAACGGTGACATCGATATTGATGATGTCACCCTTTTTGAGAATCTTGTTGTCAGAAGGGATGCCGTGGCAGACCACTTCGTTGACGGAAGTACAGATCGATTTGGGAAAGCCTCGGTAACCGAGGCAGGCCGGAATCGCTTTTTGTACATTGACGATATGGTCATGGCAGCGTCGATCCAGTTCTTCGGTGGTGACCCCCGGAACGACATACTCGCCGATCATCTCCAGCACTTCTGCGGCGAGGCGCCCTGCGATGCGCATTTTGGCAATTTGTTCTGGGGTCTTAATGGCTGAGGTCATGCGTATCCTTTGTTTCTAAATTAAAGGCGGGTCACGCCTACTCGGCGTGCCATTGTAGCGGATTGCGGGCGCCAGGACACACTTTGCCGGTATGGGCAAGTGGGTGAATTAGGTATTTCAGCAGTAGTGTCTCGGCGCCGCTGTTTGCGCGAAATTAGCGCCGATCCTTCACTCTGGGGCGTCGTTGTGGTATAAAGCGCGCCGCCTGGGGATGCTCCCTGGGCGAGTAAATGCCGCACACGTATCGGCACATGGGTCTGGGTGCTCTGCAAAGAGTTGACGCATGGGATATGTGGAGGACTAACCCGTACTATATAGAGGTTTATTATGCCGCAAGTAAGTATGCGCGATATGCTGCAAGCTGGAGTTCACTTTGGTCACCAGACTCGCTACTGGAACCCGAAGATGGGTCAATTCATCTTTGGTGCCCGCAACAAGATCCACATCATCAACTTGGAGCACACTGTACCGGCTTTCAATGAAGCCCTGCAGATAATCAAGGGGATGACTGCTCAGAAAAAGAAGATTATGTTTGTCGGCACCAAGCGCGCCGCTCAAAAATCTATCAAAGAGCAGGCGGAGCGTTGTGGTCAGCCCTACGTCAGCAACCGCTGGTTAGGTGGCATGCTCACCAACTACAAAACTATCCGCGCGTCCATCAAGCGTTTTCGTGAGCTGGAAGGTCAGTCCCAAGACGGTACTTTCGAAAAGCTGACCAAAAAAGAAGCTCTGATGCGCACTCGCTCCATGGAGAAGCTCGAGCGCTCCATCGGTGGTATTAAAAATATGGGTGGCCTGCCTGACGCGATCTTCGTGATCGACGTTGAGCACGAGCGCATCGCCATCCAGGAAGCGAACAAGCTGGGTATCCCCGTAATCGGAATTGTTGACACCAATAGTGATCCGGTTGGTGTTGACTACGTAATCCCGGGTAACGATGATGCTATCCGCGCGATTAAGCTGTACACCACTGCTGTAGCCGACGCAGTACTTGCCGGCGCCGCAGAAGCGGGTAACGCAGTGGCAAAAGACGAGTACGTCGAAGCTAACGATGACGAAGCCGCTGCAGAGTAAGTTGCAGGGCGAAGTGGTGTAACCGAGTAGCGTTACATTACGAACTAAAAAAGGGGCCCGAATTACGGCCCCTTTTTTCTAATTTATAGTGACCGAACCCCGAGGATTGAATCATGGCGATTACTGCGTCTATGGTAAAAGAACTGCGCGAACGCACTGCCCTGCCGATGATGGAGTGTAAGAAAGCTCTGACTGAGGCAGATGGCGATATCGAAAAAGCGATTGAAGATTTGCGCAAAGCCTCTGGCCTGAAGGCTGCCAAGAAAGCGGGCCGCACCGCTGCTGATGGTGTTGTTGCCGCTAAAGTGGCGGAAGATGGCAGTTACGGCGTTCTAATTGAAGTGAACTCCGAGACCGACTTCGTTGCTCGTGATGAAAATTTCCAGGCATTTGTTGGTAAAGTTGTAGAAAAGGCTTTCGCTGATCGCCAGCAGGACGTTGCAGCCCTGATGGAGGGTGAGCTGGAAACTGCTCGCGAAGCTCTGGTGCAGAAAATTGGCGAAAATATCGGCGTACGTCGTATTGAATTGGTTGAAGCACCGGTTGTGGGTGCTTACGTTCACTCCAACAACCGTATTGCTGCTCTTGTAGCCTTGAGCGGTGGTGACGTTGAGCTGGCTAAAGATGTAGCCATGCATGTTACTGCCGTTAACCCTCAGGTAAACAAGCCTGAAGATATGGCTGCTGATGTCCTGGAAAAAGAAAAGGATATCATCAAAGCTCAACCGGATATGGAAGGCAAGCCAGCCGAGATCGTTGAGAAAATGATGGGTGGTCGTATCAAGAAGTTCCTGAAAGAGAACAGTTTGGTAGAGCAGCCGTTTGTTAAAAACCCGGATGTTAGCATTGGTAAACTGGTTAAAGATGCCGGTGCCGATGTGGTTTCCTTTACTCGCTACGAAGTGGGTGAAGGTATTGAGAAGGAAGAGGTGGATTTCGCAGCAGAAGTTGCCGCGCAGGTTAAGTCCTCTTCCTGATCGCATATTGTAAGGTGCCTGCAGGCACCAATTCGCAGTGGGGTGCTTCTACTGGGGTTTCGACCTTCGGTGGGGTGCCCCTCTGTGTAAATGGCTGAAATTGTTGTAATGTTCAGCGGCAAGCCTGGCGACTAGACAGGTACATTGAAGGGGACCAACGAATGCCCGGTATTAAAGACCGCAAGTACAAGAGAATTCTGTTAAAGCTCAGTGGCGAGGAGCTGGTGGGTGATCAGGGTTTTGGTATCAGCCCCAAAGTGCTGGACAAGATGGCCCTGGAGATTGGTCAGTTGGTGGGTATCGGGGTCCAGGTAGGCCTGGTGGTCGGAGGTGGTAACCTGTTCCGCGGTGCCGCTTTGAGTGCCGCTGGTCTCGACCGGGTCACTGGTGACCATATGGGAATGTTGGCCACGGTAATGAACGCTCTTGCCTTGCGCGACGCGTTGGAGAGATCCGATATTTCCTCAAGGGTCATGTCCTCTATCCAAATGAGCGGTATCGTCGACCACTATGACCGTCGTGCCGCTGTTCGCCATCTGGAACGTGGAGAAGTACTAATTTTTGCCGCAGGCACTGGCAACCCGTTTTTTACAACGGATTCAGCGGCTTGTTTGCGCGGTATCGAAATAGAGGCCGAGCTGGTTTTGAAGGCAACCAAGGTCGATGGAGTCTACTCCGCTGACCCCGTACTTGACCCTACAGCAACCCGCTATGATCAGCTGACCTATGACGAGGTCCTGGATAAAAAGCTTGGTGTAATGGATTTAACCGCTATTTGCCTATGCCGCGAGCACAATATGCCTGTCAGGGTATTTCGTATGGATAAAACCGGGGCACTGCTGAATATTGTGGTTGGCGGTGAGGAAGGCACTTTAATCGAAGAGGAATTGAGATCGTGATTGAAGATATAAAAACAGATGCGAAAGCCCGTATGGGAAAAGCGCTTGATGCTCTGGCTGGAAATTTCAACAAGATCCGTACTGGCCGTGCACATCCGAGTATCCTCGACGGTGTTCAGGTTTCTTATTATGGTTCAGACACTCCGCTGTCCCAGATTGCCAATGTTGTTGTAGACGATGCTCGAACGCTCTCCGTAACCCCGTGGGAGAAGAATCTGGTCCCGGATATTGAAAAGGCTATTATGAAGTCTGATCTGGGCTTAAATCCCAGTACCGCTGGAACGGTTATCCGTATCCCTATGCCTATGCTGACTGAGGAAACCCGTAAAAACTTTATTCGCCAGGCAAGAAGCGAGGCGGAGACTGCACGTGTTTCTATCCGTAATGTTCGTCGCGATGTACTTGCGGATGTGAAATCCCTGGTCAAGGACAAGGCAATTTCTGAAGATGACGAGCGCCGCGCAAGTGACGATATTCAGAAAATTACCGACCGGTTTGTCGCTGATGTGGATAAAGCGCTGGCAGGGAAAGAAAAAGATTTAATGGAAATTTAATGAGCATCGGTGGTACCGAGCTACATGCTCCCGGCGGCCCGTGCCATATTGCCATTATTATGGATGGCAATGGACGCTGGGCTGCTCGAAGGGGACTCTCCCCTTCAGCCGGCCATAAGGCCGGCGTTGAGCGCATCCGCGACTTGCTCTCGGCCTGTAAGGCCCGCGGTGTTTCAGCGCTTACTCTCTTTGCTTTTTCCAGTGAAAATTGGCAGCGCCCGCCCAAAGAGGTCGAGTTGCTGATGAGCCTGTTTAATTCCTATTTGCGCAAAGAGGCCCGACGTATGCGGGAGGAGGGGGTGCGCCTCAGGATTATTGGCCGGCGGGATCGTTTTTCGTCCCGTTTACAGAGAGCGATTACTGATGCAGAAGAGCTTACCCGGGGGGGGGCTCAGGGTGATCTGGTGATTGCTGCTGACTATGGTGGGCGCTGGGATATTACTCAAGCAGCTCGTAAGTTGGCCGAAGAGGTTGCTGGGGGGCTGCGCTCCCCGGATTCTATTACTGAAGACGCACTCAGTGGATATATGCAGCTTGAAGATCTGCCCCCGGTAGATCTCTTGATCCGCTCCAGCGGCGAGCAGCGTATCAGTAATTTTATTTTGTGGCAGGCGGCCTATAGCGAGTTCTATTTTACCGATACGCTCTGGCCCGACTTTGATGAGGCTGCCCTGGATGAGGCAATTGCAGCGTTTGGGCAACGCGATCGCCGATTTGGCGGGCGGGCAGACGGGGATGATACGATCGCTCAGGCTTGATCGATTTTGTTGCCAGAGCCTGCTTGTAAAAAAGTTCGTTAGGAATCTTTGCCGGCGTACTCTTGATCTGTGTAGTTTAACCAGACAGGGTGGCCGAGCTACTTAAAAGGGGTTTGGGGTGCTAAAACAAAGAATAATTACTGCGCTGGTATTGCTGGCACTGTTTATTGGAGTCTTGTTTTTGCTTCCAATGCAGTGGTTCTCGTTGGTGTTTGTCGCGGTTGTGCTGCTGGGGGGGTGGGAATGGGCCAATCTTTCTAATCTCAATCGAGCTCTTCGGTTTGTTTTTCTGGCTGCGCTCGGGCTCACTTTGATGGCCACGGCCCAGTATGTGTTCGCGATGAATTTTTCTGAGCCGGATATCGATAGCGGTCGTCAAATTCTCGCTGTAGCTTGTGGTTGGTGGGCGCTCGCTTTTCTGTGGGTGCAAAGCTACCCTTCGAGCGCCGCGCTTTGGGGGAACCGCTGGGTTCGCGGCTTGATAGGCCTGGTGGTACTGGTTCCAACCTGGTTGTCCCTTGTGATACTGCGAGGCCTGGATCACGGCGCCTGGCTGGTGCTCTATGTGGTAGCGATTGTGGCGGCGGCAGATGTGGGTGCCTATTTTGTCGGGCGCAAGTTCGGCAAGCGCAAGCTGGCTCGCGAAGTCAGCCCCGGCAAGTCGTGGGAGGGCTTTTTTGGCGGATTGGCAGCTTGCTTAATCCTGGCTTTGGTCACTTCTTTCCTGTTTGAACTCCCGGTAAAAAATACCGTCCTTTTCACCTTCGGTGTCTTGGTGACCGCGCTGGCTTCCGTTATCGGTGATCTGGTAGAGAGTATGTTCAAGCGGCACCGGGGGATTAAAGACAGTAGCCATATGCTGCCGGGACACGGCGGTATTCTCGATCGAATTGATAGTCTTTCTGCAGCCCTCCCCGTATTCACGATGGCCGCGCTGGCCAGTGAATTGCCAAAATATCTATAGAGAGCGCCCCTACTGCCAATGCTCTATGTTTCAGCAACGAGTGCCCGCTCAAGTCGGGCACTCAATAGCTTGGTGGCGCCAGTAATGCTCCCAGAGGTACGATAAGAGCCTATGCAAGTAATATCTCCACAGCACATTACCGTCCTCGGCTCTACCGGTTCGATTGGGAGAAGTACGCTCGATGTATTAGCGCGTCATCCAGAAAAATATTCTATTTTTGCCTTAACAGCTCGGGAACGAATTGCTGAGCTGGCGCAGCAATGTAGACGTTTCAACCCGCAGTTTGCCGTAGTTACCAGTGACGAGCGTGCCGAAGAGTTGCGGGCCCTTTTGCTGGGTGAATCGGATACTCAGGTGCTGAGCGGGGTGGACGGCTTGTGTCAGGTCGCCGCTGATACGCGAGTGGAAATTGTGATGGCAGCGATTGTCGGGGCAGCGGGCTTGCGCCCGACACTTGCGGCAGTTAATGCGGGTAAGAAAGTATTACTTGCCAATAAAGAGGCTTTGGTAATGGCGGGGCCTGTCTTTCAGCAGGCGCTGAGTCTGAGTGGCGCGCAGCTTTTACCAATTGACAGTGAGCACAATGCAATTTTCCAGTGTCTGCCATATCCTTGTGAGAATTTGGAGGCGGCGGGTGTAGAAAAGATACTGCTGACAGGTTCCGGCGGGCCATTTCGCACGCGAGCAGTTGCTGAATTGCACGCAGTCACCCCGGATGAGGCCTGTGCTCATCCAAATTGGTCGATGGGACGGAAGATCTCTGTGGACTCCGCCACAATGATGAACAAGGGGCTTGAGTTTATCGAGGCGTGTTATTTGTTTAAAGCGCGCCCGGAACAGATAGAAGTCGTGGTGCACCCGCAAAGTATTGTGCACTCAATGGTACAGTACCGTGATGGCTCTCTATTGGCACAGATGGGGAATCCGGATATGCGTACGCCAATCGCCCATGCCCTGGCGTTTCCCTTGAGGGTGGATTCGGGTGTGCCGGCGCTGGACCTGATCACACAGGGTCGCTTGGATTTTGAGGCCCCAGACTTCAGTCGCTTTCCCTGCCTCCGTTTGGCGCGAGAGGCTGTTGATGAGGGAAAAAGTTCTCCAACAGTCTTAAATGCAGCGAATGAAATTGCCGTTGAGGCGTTCCTTCAGGGGCGATTAGCATTTACTAATATTGCTGCTGTTATAGAAAAAGTAATGAATAGGGCACCCGTTGTTGAACTGTCGGGGCTGGAGACAGTCGAAGCCATTGATCTCAATGCGCGAGAACTGGCTAGGCAGGCACTTGGAGCCCTATAGACATATCGCCCGGCTTATAATGGCCGCTAAATTGCGTATGACAAGAAGTTGTAGCTGAGTATGGATCTAATTCAGACGGTAATCTGGGCCCTGGTGGCTCTTGGTGTACTGGTATCTTTCCATGAGTTTGGGCATTTCCTTGTGGCACGTCTGTGCGGTGTCAAGGTGTTGCGCTTTTCTGTGGGTTTCGGTCGCCGCCTTATCTCCCGTTACGATCGTCATGGTACCGAATTTACTATTTCCGCGATTCCCCTCGGTGGCTATGTAAAAATGCTGGATGAGCGCGAGGGACCGGTAGCGTCGAATGAATTGGATCAGGCGTTTAATCGCAAGAGTGTGTGGGCGAGAATGGCTATCGCTGCCGCTGGTCCTGCGGCCAACTTTCTTTTGGCGATTGTATTTTTCTGGGCGGTATTTCTCGGTGGCACTGCGGGCCCTGTGCCCGTGGTTGAATCGGTAAAACAGGGCAGTATTGCGGCATCCGCCGGTCTGGAGCCGGGACAGGAGATCGTTGCAGTTGACGGCGAGGCCACACCGACCTGGCAAGCTCTTAACTGGCGTCTTGCCAACCGCCTAGGTGACAGCGGTACCATAGAATTCTCTGTACGCTACCCGAATTCTAACCTCGAGTACCATATGGTGGCGGATATTGACCGTTGGCTTGCGGGTAAAGAAGTACCTGACCCTCTGGGTGAGATAGGCCTGCAGTTGTGGACCCCCCCTGCGAGTATGAACCTCTATCGTGTTGTTGAAGGTAGTGCAGCTGCTTCAGCAGGTCTCCAGTCTGGAGACAAGATCATCGCTACTGATAACCAAGAATTCTCCTCCTGGCAGAGCTGGACAGACTATGTGCGTGCCCGCGCGGGTGTGTCTATGGCGGTTGCCGTAGAGCGCAGTGGCGAAACGCTTGTACTGCCTGTAACCCCCGCAGAAGTAAAACTTGAAAACGGCAAGCGAGTGGGGCAGATCGGCGTACAGCCCGTATCTGAATCCTGGCCAGAGGAACGTATACGTGTTTATCACTACGGCTTGGCAGGTGCATTCGTCAAAGGATTGCAGGAGACTTGGGATAAAACTGCTTTCACTGTCAACAGCCTGAAGAAGCTATTATTTGGTCAACTTTCAACCAAAAACTTGAGCGGCCCAATTACCATTGCTAAAGTGGCGGGTACTTCCGCAGAGGCGGGATGGCAGTCCTTCCTGTCGCTATTGGCACTGCTCAGTATTAGTCTCGGTGTACTCAATCTGTTGCCCATTCCGGTACTCGACGGTGGCCACCTCCTTTACTACGGTATTGAGGCGATCAAAGGATCTCCGGTGTCGGAGCGGGTGCAGGTGGTTGGCTTACAGGTGGGTATGGCCCTGGTGCTCTGTATTATGGGGTTGGCCCTGTACAACGATATTTTGCGTTTATAGCTTGTTGAATCGTATTGTTCCTACTGCACGGAGTGCGAGAGGAAAACTGTGCTGGGAAGCGGGACAATATCTTTGCCCGGTCTCCTGTGTTGCGAATAAAAAAGAGTCGGATTAGTAGATGAAACATTTTCTGAAAGCGGCCTCTCTCGGCCTGATGCTGCCTCTCAGTGCTTTAGCACAGTCGTTTGTGGTGGATGATATTCGCGTGGAAGGACTACAGCGAGTCTCAGCCGGTACCGTATTTTCCGCTCTCCCTGTGCGTGTCGGGGATGAAGTAGAGACACTTGAAATTCAAGGTGCCACACGAGCGCTATTTCGCACCGGTTATTTTGAGGATATCCAAATTGGCCAGGAAAACGGTGTCCTGGTTATCACTGTGCGTGAGCGGCCCGCAATCTCCAAGATTGAGATCACCGGCAACAAAGCCATTGCTACCGAAGACCTACTCAAGGGCATGCATGACAATGGCCTTTCTGAAGGGCAGATTTTTAAGCGTGTAACGCTAGAGGGGTTGGCGCAGGAGCTGCAGCGCCAGTATGTCGCTCAGGGTCGCTACGATGCGAGCGTAAAAACAGAAGTTAAAGAGTTACCGCGCAACCAGGTCGAGCTCCGGGTGATTGTGGATGAGGGCTCGGTTGCGGCGATTAAACACATCAATATTGTCGGCAATAAGGCATTTACTGACGAAGAACTCGCAGAGATATTCGAGCTGCAGACCTCGGGCTGGCTGTCTTGGCTACGCAGTGATGACAAGTACTCTCGCGAGAAGCTGACCGGTGACTTGGAACGCCTCGAATCCTATTATCTGGACCGTGGCTATCTGGACTTTCAAATTGATTCCACCCAGGTTTCCCTGAGCCCAAATAAAGAGAGTGTATTTATTACCGTCAACGTGATTGAGGGTGATGTCTACACGATTAGTGAAGTGGACTTGGCAGGTGATCCTGTTGTTCCAGAGGAGGAGGTTAAGCGCCTGTTACTGGTTCGTGAAGGTCAAACCTTCTCCCAGGTACGCATGACGACGACCTCTGACTATATTACCAAACGCTTGGGGAACGAGGGTTATACCTTTGCCGAAGTCAACGGGATCCCTGAACCCAATAAAGAAGAAAAGACAGTAAAAATTACCTTCTTTATCGACCCGGGCAAGCGGGCCTATGTGCGTCGAATCAATTTCCGCGGCAATACTCGCACCACGGATGAAGTACTGCGCCGCGAAATGCGCCAGATGGAGTCCTCCTCCGCCTCATCGGCACGTATAGAGCAGTCCAAAGTACGCCTTGAGCGTCTCGGTTACTTCAAAGAGGTTGAGGTGGAAACTACCGAGGTGCCCGGTACCTCTGATCAGATCGATATTGAATATACCGTCGAGGAGCAACCTTCAGGCTCTATTGGTGGTACGGTCGGTTGGGCTCAAAGTAGTGGCTTGGTACTGGGTGCCAATATCCAGGAAAACAACTGGTTGGGGACAGGGAAATCTGTCGGTATTGGCTTGAATGCTTCTACTTACCAGACCTCGCTGAATTTTTCTTATCTCGATCCCTACTTTACGCCAGATGGGGTGAGCCGTGGGTTTAATGTTTTCTATACGGAAAATGATTACTCCAAAGTAAATCTGTCTGATTACAACACTACGACTTACGGTGGTGGTGTAAATTTTGGCTATCCGATGTCAGAAATCTCCCGCGTGGGATTGAATGTTAACTTTAGCCATCTGGAACTTTCCGCCTCAAGTAGCTCTGTGCAGGAAATCCAGTCCAGTCCTAACCTCTTTGATGACACCTCTCTGGAAGGTATTACTGCAGCGGAGGCGGCCGATATATATGATGCTTTAACTGAGGGGGAGGCTGAAGATCTAGCGATGATAATAGATACAAGCCAGTTTAACACTTCGGCTGATGGCTTTATTGATCGCTATGGAGATGCCTTTAATAATTTGAGCCTAACGGCGTCTTATGCGCGTTCGACTCTGAATCGCGGTATCCTGGCAACTCGTGGAGCATCGCAGAATTTTTCTGCGGAGTTTACGGTTCCGGGCAGCGATCTAGAATATTACAAATTTGTCTATACTGGCCAATATTTCCGTCCACTGACCAAGAGTTTAACTCTGCGTTTGCGTACTCGGCTGGGTTATGGGGATGGCTATGGAGAGCTTGATGAATTGCCTTTCTTCAAGAATTTTTATGCGGGTGGTTTTGGTTCTGTACGCGGCTTTGAGCGCAACACGTTAGGCCCTAGATCTACTCCAGCAGAATCCTACACCCGCTTACCATGTGCAACTGACGGAGAAGAATATACACAATATTGTTACGAAGTGGACAGTGATGGAAATCTCATTATAGAAGGTTATAACGACGCCGATCCTTTCGGAGGCAATATTCTGATTGAAGGTAGTGCTGAGGTAATCTTCCCGCTCCCGTTTATCAAGGATCAGCGCTCGCTGCAAACCGCTTTCTTTGTTGATGCAGGCAATGTTTTTGATACCAGTTGTGATGACACTCAGCTCAACTGTTACGATGTAGACTTTGGTAATATGAATGTCTCTGCAGGGATTGGCTTGACCTGGATTACCGGTTTTGGGCCCCTGACATTCAGCCTGGCAAAGGCGCTTAAGAAAAATGAAGATGACGATGTGGAAGTATTCCAGTTCACGCTGGGTAACAGCTTCTAACTTCGTCCTGTAAAATGGATTTAGCGTTTTACGGCGCAACTAAAATAAAATCAATTGGAGAGACCAACGTGCTTAAGAATGTAAAGATTATTGCAGTCCTGCTTGCAGGTATGACCTTATCCGGCGCAGCGCTGGCGCAGACCAAGGTCGCAGTATTCAACCTGCAGGCTGCGATCATGAGCACAGATGCGGCTAAAACCAAGGTTAATGCTCTTAAGACCAGTTCTGAGTATTCCAAGCTGCAGAGTAGCGCGGAATCAATTCGTTCAGAGTTGCAGAAGATGGCTGAAGATGCGCAAAAAAACAGTGTGACTTGGTCTGATGAGCAAAAAGCTGAGTATCAGCGCAAGATGAACTTCAAGCGCTCTGATTTTGAAACGACTGTGAAGAAGTTGCGAGCCATAGAAGGACAGGTTGGTCAGGAGATCCAGGCGTCTATGGGCCCTAAGGCAAAGAGTGCTCTGGATGCATTGATTAAAGAGCAGAAACTGGACATCGTGCTGGACTCCAATACGGCTTATTTCGTAAGCCCCAGCGTCGACCTGACAGAGGCTGTTGTTAAGCGTATGAACGCTGCGAAATAAACGATAGCCCGATATGAAAGATAGCTTGTCCCTTGCTCGCTTGGCGCAAGAGTTGGGTGCCGAACTGCGTTTGGCACCCGGTGTCGATGCCAGTCAAGAAATTCAAGGTCTGAATACATTACAGGATGCGGGTGCGAGCCACTTGGCTTTTCTCTCTAACTCAACGTATCGGCGCTTCCTGAAGTCGACAAAGGCCGGAGCGGTGCTGGTTACAGAAGAGTGTGCCAATGAGTGTCCGGTGACTGCTTTGTGTGTTGCCAATCCCTATCTGGCTTTTGCCAGGGCTACTGCTTTATTTAACACGGCTCCTGAGGCTGCTGCAGGAATTCATCCCTCCGCAGTTGTGCACCCTGAAGCTCAAGTGGAGGCCAGTGTTCGCATTGGCCCGGGTGCTGTGGTTGAAGCATCAGTAAAGTTGGGTGCTGGTGCTATAATTGGCGCCAACTGCTTTATCGGTGAAGGCAGTGTGATTGGCGCTGGCACACAGCTATATGCTAATGCGACAGTGCATCACGGTTGTTTTATTGGCGAAAAAAGTATCATTCACAGTCAGGCTGTCATCGGTGCTGATGGTTTTGGCTTTGCACCCCATAACGGTGATTGGATAAAGATCCATCAGCTTGGTGGCGTTCAGTTGGGTGATGAGGTGGAAATTGGAGCCAGCACTTGCATAGATCGCGGTGCTTTGGGAGATACGGTGATTGGCCGGGGAGTCAAGATCGACAATCTGGTTCAAATCGCGCACAATGTCAAAATTGGTGACTACTCAGCCATAGCGGCCTGCACGGGTATTGCCGGTAGTGCTGTTATTGGCAAACATTGTCTTCTAGGTGGCAGCGCCCGCATCGCTGGGCATGTAACGATTGCGGATGGTTGTCAGGTGACAGCCAACACATTTGTTACCAAGTCGATTGAGCAGTCGGGTAATTATTCCGGGGCTTTACCCTTTGCGGATAGCTCTGTCTGGCGCCGCAATGCAGTGCGTTTTGGGCAGTTGGAGCAAATGGCGCGCAGGTTGAAGGACATGGAAAAACAGCTTCAGCAACTGTCCCGAGAGAGCAGGGCAGGCGACTGAACTTAAATGATTAATTAAATTTGGCTTTGTTGTTTTCGGGGCGTTTTACGCCCCGAAGTGGTTTCTGGGGGCATTTGGAATGATGGATGTACGTGAAATTCGCGAGTACCTGCCGCACCGTTACCCTTTTTTGTTGGTAGACCGTGTTGTTGAACTCGAAGAAGGGAAATATATAAAAGGCTATAAAAATATTTCTGTGAATGAGGAGGTCTTTAATGGCCACTTTCCAGAAGTACCTATTTTTCCGGGTGTGATGATTGTTGAGGCTTTGGCGCAGGTTTCCGGAATCCTCGGTTTTAAAACCTTTGGCAAAAAACCAGAAGATGGTTATTTGTATTTATTTGGCGGGGTCGATAAGGCGCGCTTTAAGCGTCAGGTGATTCCTGGAGATCGCCTTGAGCTTGAATCGGAAGCTGTATCGGTACGCAGGAATATTTGGAAATTTGCATGTAAAGCCAGTGTAGATGGTGAATTGGCGGCTTCTGCAGAAATTCTGTGCGCTGTTAAAAAGGTTCAGTAATTCTGCAAACGGGGCCCGTTTAAAAGCTCTGTTTTGGGGCTTTGCGGGCTTTCGACGTTTTATTGGGGTAGAAAACTACCCTCCATGATTAATGTGGAAGAGTAGATTCCAGAATGCAGACAAGTATCCACCCTACAGCTATTGTCGATCCTACGGCAGTGATTGGTGCCGGGGTGAGTGTCGGTGCTTACTCTATTATTGGAGCACGGGTGGAAGTTGGTGATGGATGTGATATCGCTTCTCACGTAGTGCTTAGCGGGCCGACCAAGCTGGGAAAAAATAATCGTATCTACCAGTTTGCCTCTGTGGGGCAGGATACCCCGGATAAAAAATATCAAGGTGAGGAAACAAGGCTCGTTATAGGTAACAACAATGTAATTCGCGAGGGTGTCACTATCCATCGCGGTACTGTGCAGGATCGTGGTGAAACCACGATAGGCAATGATAACTTGATTATGGCTTATGCGCATATCGGTCACGATTGTGTAGTGGGTAATCATGCTATCTTGGTCAATAACGTAGCTTTGGCCGGTCATGTTTTCGTTAAAGACTGGGCAATCCTGAGTGGCTACAGTTTGGTTCATCAACACTGTACGGTGGGCGAGCACGCTTTCCTGGGTATGGGCGCTGCGATTGGCAAGGATGTTCCAGCTTATGTGATGGTTGCCGGAAATCCTGCTGAAGCGAAAACGATTAATTCAGAGGGGCTTCGCCGGCGAGGTTTTTCTCGGGAAGATATTTCTCTGATTAATAAAGCCTACAAGATAGTCTATCGCCGTGGACTTACGTTACAGGAGGCCTTGCAGGCTTTGATGGAGCTGCGTGAGCAGTCCTCAGTTATTCAGCCGTGGATTGACTCTTTGCGGTCTTCAAGTCGCGGCATTGTTCGCTAGTCTAAACTTTTTCGGGGCTGCTGTTTAGCTTGCCTCGACTTCACTTTTTTGTAATTTCCCGGTTGGTTCTGAAATGAACAGCCCCCCAAAAGGAGGGGTATAGGCGTGTCAGAAGAAAGTAGGCCGATACGTATAGGCATCGTCGCCGGTGAGGCGTCGGGGGATATTCTTGGCGCTGGCTTGATGGAGGCCCTGAAAGAGCGGATTCCAGATGTGCAGTTTGAGGGAATTGCTGGGCCGCGGATGCTGGAGCTGGGCGCCACAACGCTATTTCCTATGGAGCGCTTATCGGTGATGGGTTTGGTGGAGCCATTGAAGCGCTTGCCAGAGTTATTGAAAATTCGAGGTTCGCTGCGCCGACACTTTATCGATAACCCCCCAGATTTGTTTATTGGTATCGACTCCCCTGATTTCACCCTCACTTTGGAGGCTGCTCTGAAGGCAGCGGGTATCCGGACTGTGCACTATGTCAGTCCGTCGGTATGGGCATGGCGGCAGGGCAGGATCAAGAAAATCAGCCGGGCCGTTGATCATATGTTGACACTGCTTCCTTTTGAGGCAAGCTTTTATCGTGAAAACCAAGTTCCGGTGACCTTTGTCGGGCATCCACTGGCTGATGATATTCCTCTGCAGATCGATGTTTCGGCTGCGCGTAAAGAGCTGGGTTTTGAAAGCGATGACCGTGTAATAGCGCTTTTGCCCGGTAGTCGTGGAGGTGAGGTGCGTATGCTCGGGCCTCTATTCCTGCAAACAGCACGTTGGTGCTATCAGCGTCACTCCAATATCAAGTTTGTGCTTCCCGCCGCTAACCAGCAGCGTTTTACTGAAATTGAGGAGCAGCTAAAAGGTTATTCTGAACTTCCCGTTACCTTGTTGGAGGAGCAGTCCCGGCTGGCTGTTGCCGCGGCAGATTGCGTGCTTATTGCATCCGGTACAGCAACGCTTGAAACCATGTTGCTGAAAAAGCCAATGGTGGTTACCTATAAGATGGGAAGGCTGACATCGATGATTGTCGCCAGAATGTTGCATACCCCCTGGGTTTCCCTGCCTAACTTATTGGCTCAAAAAGAGCTGGTGCCAGAAATTTTGCAGAATGACGCGATTCCTGAAAATCTCGGTGCGGCGATTATGCAGTATTTTGAAGATCCGTTGCTCGGGGATCATCTGGAACGGGAATTTTACGAGCTGCATCAGCAGTTGCGTCGCAATGCGTCTAAGCGGGCAGCGGAAGCGGTGCAGAACCTTTTAGAAAAGAAGATTGATCCAAGCAGCAAAGAGTTATGAGTAGTAAAAAAGAGTTACCGCCCTATATTTGTCCCTATAAGGGCAGGCTGCTTGCGGGAGTTGACGAGGTTGGGCGTGGTCCACTTGCTGGAGATGTAGTTGCAGCTGCTGTGATTCTTGACCCGCGAAAACCAATTGTTGGTCTGGCAGACTCAAAGAAACTCAGTGAGAAAAAACGGGAGCAGCTTTTTAATGAGATTTGTGAGCGAGCACTTAGTTACTCCGTAGCTCGCGCGACGGTTGGGGAAATCGATCAAATCAATATTCTCCAGGCAAGCTTGCTAGCGATGCACCGGGCCGTTGAGCATTTGCATATTCAGCCTGAGTTTGTATTGGTTGATGGTAATAAAAAGCCGAACTGGAATTATCGTTGCGATACGGTTGTAAAAGGAGATGGCCGTGTTGAGGCGATTGCGGCAGCCTCAATCCTGGCTAAGGTGACCCGGGATCGGGAGATGTTTGAGTTGGATTTAAAATATCCTGGGTATGGTTTGGCTGGGCATAAAGGCTATCCGACTAAGGCGCATATGCAGGCATTATTGGAGTTGGGGCCAAGTCCGGTGCATAGAGCGAGCTTTGCACCGGTAAAACGTTTACTGGCTGAAGCTGAGTAATTGTTGGGCTGCTGTTTAATCTGCAGCCTAATGGCTTATTTTTTTAATTTTGGCTCGTGTAATCATCTTGTCCGAGACCTCTTCAATTTCTACCAGATAATTGAGTATGTAGAGGCTGATATTTCCATCGGGAATGCTTTCCAGGTGCTCCATTGCCAGGCCATTAAAGGTTTTGGGGCCGTCGGTGGGCAGTTCCCAGCCTAGGGTGCGATTGATATCCCGAATCGATGTGCCACCTTCGATCATGTACCAGCCATCTTCGGCAGCAACGATTTCCTCATCGTCACTGGGGACGGGACTTGCGGTAAAGTCGCCGACAATCTCCTCTAACAGGTCTTCCAGAGTCACAATACCCATTACCTCGCCGTATTCATCTACAACCAGGCCCATGCGGCGCTTGGTTTTCTGGAAATTCATCAGGAGTGTGGGCAGTGGTGTTGCCTCTGGAACAAAGTAGGGGTCATCAGTAAAAGAGTTGAGCTGCTCTGAGGTCAGGTTCTCCGGGCCGTCCCGCAATATTTGTGCGGCCTTGCGCAGATGTAGGATGCCTACCACATGGTTGATATCACCCCTAAAAACCGGAAGGCGGGTGTAGGAGCTTTCTGCTAACTGTTGCAGGATCTGCTCGGCATTATTTTCCAGGTCTATGCCCACGACTTCATTGCGCGGGATCATAATATCTTCAACGGTTGCCTGGTCCAGATCCAGTACATTGAGAAGCATCCCTTTGTGCTTGCTGGGAAGTAGGGCGCCGGATTCGAAAACGACAGTTCTGAGCTCCTCTGGCGCCAAGTGTTCAGCGTCACTATTGGCCGTAGTCTCAACCCCCAATAAGCGGGCAAGGCCATTGGAGATACCTCCGATGAGTAGCACTAATGGGGTTAGCAGCCATTGTAGTGGGCGCAATATGAGTGAGGCAGGATAGGCTATTTTTTCCGGGTGCAGTGCAGCAATGGTCTTGGGCGTGACTTCAGCAAAGATCAGCAGGGCGAGAGTCAGCACGATTGTGGTGAGAATTTCCCCGTAAATCTGGGCGAATACTGAGCCTGCGATCACCGAAACCAGCACGTTGACGAGATTGTTGCCGATCAGAATTGAGCCAATCAGCTTATCTGGACGGGCAAGCAACTCTGTGGCGCGCTTGGCTCCGCGGTGCCCGCTCTTGGCCTGGTGACGCAAGCGGTAGCGATTCAGCGCCATCATGCTGGTTTCGGAGCTGGAGAAGAAGGCGGATATCGCTATCAGTAGGGCCAGCAGACCGAACAGCAGACCCGTGGGCATTTCGTTCAAGGGGGAACTCTTTTTAATTCGAGGCGGAGATATTGGAACATATTGCCGACCTCCGCAAGTTTTGTGGTCGTAAATTCATTTAGACGTGCGGAAGAATAACCTCCATAACCAGCTTGCTGCCAAAGTAGGCCAGCATCAACGCAGCAAAAGCGCTCAGAGTCCAGCGCACCGCAGTATTTCCCCGCCAGCCCAATTGCCAGTGCCCCCATAGGAGGATGCTATAGAGCACCCAGGCCACCATGGAGAGTACGGTTTTGTGTATGGGCCCCTCTTCAAAGAGATTGCCGACAAAAACGAAGCCGGTTGCTAGTGAGGCGGTCAGAAGTAGTTGGCCAAAAGTGATCAGGCCAAACAGTAGAGACTCCATGCTCTGTAGCGGTGGCAGAAGGCGAGTGGCGCCCACCGGTCTGTGATTGTGCAGCTGCTGGTTTAAATAGAAGAGGTAGACCGCTTGCAGGGTAGCAAGGGTTAAAAGTGAGTATGCAGAAATAGATAGCATCGCATGTACGGCAATGCCGGCAGAGAGCTGCTGGTGAGGAGTCACCTGGCCCCAGGTATGGGAAGCGGCGAACTCGGTGGCCGCCCCGATGGGTGCAAATATAAGGATAAGTAGTGTGAGAGGTCGGCCCAGGGCAAGGATAAGTAGTAAAAAATTCACCACCCAGGATATCAAAGAGAGCATTGCCAATAAGTCGAAGCGATAGCCTTCGGGGGAGAAAAGGGTGTGTCCGAGGGATATTCCGTGCGTAACAAGCGCGCCAGCCAGAAGGCTGAGAAGTAACTTGGAGTCCGGCTGCTGTTTTCGGGTCAGTGCCGCAGCTGCAACTGCGGTCGTAGCCAGGTAGAAAGCGATAGCTGTCCAGTGGGCGATAGCCGCCATTGATAAATCCGTGTCTTCATTTATTGCGATAGGTCAGGAGTGTGTCACAGCCTGTAGAAACAAGGAAGACTTGGCGATATTTCGGCTGTGACGATACCTGAGCTATACTGCCGCGCCTCATAGAGGGAGTTGTAGTCAGCTGCCCTTAATTTCGCGCCCCTCCGCACTGGGGTTGGGTCCGCAAACGGAGAAGTCGAGACGAATTTATGTTCGATAACCTGAGTGACCGCTTATCGGCGGCCTTAAAAAAAGTCACCGGTAAGGCGCGCCTAACGGATGATAATGTCCGCGATACCCTGCGCGAAGTTCGCAAAGCACTGCTGGAGGCGGATGTCGCCCTACCTGTAGTAAAAGCATTTGTTCAGCAGGTACGTACCGCTGCGGTGGGGCAGAAGGTTAGCAAGGCTCTCAATCCCGGGCAGCAGTTCGTCAAGATTGTTCAGGATGAACTGGTCAAGGTGATGGGCGCTGCAGCTGAGCCTCTCAACCTTGCCGTACAGCCTCCTGCAGTTATTCTGATGGCGGGCCTTCAGGGTGCTGGTAAAACCACCAGTGTTGCCAAGTTGGCCAAGTACCTGCAAGAGCGAGAAAAGAAAAAGGTGATGGTGGTGAGTGCGGATGTTTACCGCCCTGCCGCCATCAAGCAGCTGGAAACACTTGCCGGCGAGGTGGGTGCGCAGTTCTACCCTTCCACAGCCGAGCAGAAACCCCTGGATATTGCCAAGGGTGCGGTAGATGCTGCCCGCAAACAGTTTGCCGATGTGCTGATTGTCGATACTGCGGGCCGCCTGCATGTGGATACGCGGCTGATGGATGAGATTCGCGAGCTGCACAGTGAGCTGAATCCGGCAGAGACGCTGTTCGTAATCGATGCGATGATTGGTCAGGATGCGGTCAATACCGCGAGTGCCTTTAACGATGCGCTGCCATTGACGGGTGTTATTCTTACCAAGGCCGACGGTGATGCCCGCGGTGGTGCAGCCTTGTCAGTTCGCCATGTTACTGGCAAGCCGATCAAGTTTATCGGTGTCGGTGAAAAGACTGATGCATTGGAGACCTTCCACCCCGATCGTATTGCCTCCCGTATTTTGGGGATGGGAGATATTCTGTCTTTGATCGAAGAGGCAGAGCAAAAGATCGACAAGGAGAAGGCCGAGAAGCTGGTTAAGAAGGTGCAGAAGGGTAAGAGTTTTGACCTGGAAGACCTGCGCGATCAGCTTCAGCAAATGCAGAATATGGGGGGGTTCGGCTCTCTACTAGACAAGATGCCCGGTATGGGTGGCCTGGCCCAGGCCGCCCAGCAGGCGGACATGGGTAAGGAGTTTAAGCGTATGGATGCCATTATCTCCTCCATGACGCCCGCTGAGCGTCGCAATCCAGATGTTCTGAACGGCTCTCGTAAGCGACGTATTGTTGCGGGCTCCGGCACCCAGTTGCAAGACCTCAACCGCCTGTTAAAGCAGCATAAGCAAATGGGCAAAATGATGAAAAAACTCAAGGGCGGCGGCATGGGTAAGATGATGCGCGGCCTGGGCGGCCTGCCTGGTATGGGCGGTGGTGGCATGCCTGGAGGCGGTGCCGGGGGCGGTATGGCTGGTCTACCCGGAGGACTTCCTCCCGGTATGAAGAAAAAGTAACGGCATTTACCCTGGGGCCGCTTGGCTTAGCGGCCCTATACAAATCTGAGGCGGTACATTAGAATACGCCGCCTTTCGCCGGGGGAGCTGCCGGCATAGTTGTTTTGGTGACTGCTTAGTGCAGTTATCTAGTGTTGAACCTATAGGAAAGTTACATGGTAACCATTCGTTTGGCTCGTGGTGGTGCTAAGAAGCGCCCATTTTATCATCTGACCGTGACCGACAGCCGCAAATCTCGCGACGGTCGTTTTATTGAGCGTGTCGGTTTCTTCAACCCGGTTGCTCGTGGTCAGGAAGAGCGTCTGCGTGTTGATCGTGAGCGCGTTGACTACTGGCTGGGTCATGGTGCACAGGTTTCTGACCGCGTCAGCAAGCTGCTGAAAGATTCCGCTTAATTTGCGTGTCAGTGGTGCGCCTGTGACAGATAGCGGAAGACCTTCCGAAGAATTGGTCACGGTTGGGCGCGTAACTACCGTTTATGGTGTGCGTGGCTGGGTGAAGGTTCACTCCTATACCGAGCCGATGGACAATATTCTGCAGTTCCCCAAGTGGTGGTTGCAGGGGCCGAAAGGCTGGGAAGCTCTCGAAATTGACGCTGGTAAGCGTCACGGCAAGGGCTTGATTGTGCATGTGAAGGGCATTGATGACCGCGATTTGGCGGCTCAATTTTGCCAGCGCGATATTGCTATAACACGTGACTTTATGCCTGATCTTGAGCGAGGTGAGTATTACTGGCACCAGCTTCAGGGTTTGCAGGTTATCAGCCACTTTGATGGCGAAGAGCACGATTTTGGCACTGTCGCTCGCATGATGGAAACTGGCGCCAACGATGTATTGGTGGTGCGTGGAGGTGCGGACGGGCGCGAGCGCTTGATCCCTTATCTGCCGGGCCAGTTTATTGCAAATATTGACCTGGAAGCCGGTATTATTACCGTCGACTGGGACCCGGCATTTTGAGGCGTTAGGGCGATGGTAAAACGAATCGCTCTGGTAAGTATTTTTCCGGAAATGTTTGCCGCATTGACCGAGTACGGTGTCAGCGGTAGGGCCGTGAAAGATGGCCTTTTAGAAGTACGCTGCTGGAACCCTCGGGACTTTACCGGTGACAGGCACCGGACTGTTGACGACCGTCCCTATGGCGGCGGACCGGGAATGGTGATGTTGGCTGAACCCCTTTATCAGGCCCTCGAGGCAGCTCGAACTTGGGCTGGAGAAGGTGGTGAATCTGTACGCAGTATCTACATGTCTCCCCAGGGACGACAGCTCGATCAGGGTGGAGTGGAACAGCTCTCCATTACTGACAACTTGGTGTTGTTAGCGGGGCGCTACGAAGGTGTAGATGAGCGTATCGTCGAGTCTTTGATCGACGAAGAATGGTCAATTGGTGATTACGTCCTAAGTGGTGGTGAATTGGCTGCTATGGTGATGGTGGATACTATTACCCGCTTGATTCCCGGAGCGCTTGGGCACAACCAATCGGCGGTTGAGGACTCTTTCTCCTCTGGCTTGCTGGACTGTCCACACTATACCCGACCGGAGCAATATCGGGGTGTAGCGGTACCGGAAGTTCTGCTTTCGGGTAACCACGAAAGAATACGCCGCTGGCGCCTGAAACAGGCTCTGGCGCGCACGCTGCAGCGTCGCCCGGATTTACTCAAAGGGTTGGAGTTGAGCGATGAGCAAACGCTGCTGTTGGATGAGATTCAGCAGGAGCGGAAGCTCAAAGAAATTTGATGCCGGATTCGCCGGGAGGCGAGAGTAGTTCGGTGAACTAGCTGAGAAGCTACATAATCTGTATTTGGGAGCAATCCAAATGACTAATAAAATAATCCAGCAGCTGGAGCAGGAACAGCTGAAGAGCGAAGTGCCTCCTTTCGCACCGGGCGATACTGTCATCGTTCAGGTAAAAGTAAAGGAAGGTAACCGTGAGCGTCTGCAGGCGTTCGAAGGTGTGGTGATTGCCAAGCGCAACCGCGGCCTAAACTCCTCTTTCACCGTGCGTAAAATTTCCCACGGTGTTGGTGTTGAGCGTACTTTCCAGACTCACAGCCCGATTGTGGACAGTCTTAAAGTTAAGCGTCGCGGTGATGTACGCCAAGCTAAGCTGTACTACTTGCGCAGCCTCACAGGTAAAGCTGCACGTATCAAAGAGAAGCTCAACTAAGCTTTCTCTGGATATAAAAAAGGCCGAAGCATTGCTTCGGCCTTTTTGTTTGTGGATTATTTATAGTCTTGCTTGGTTTCCCGGTGGTGTTCTGGGGGCTTGGGTGCCATCTTCAGTACTGGCTACATCGCACACCAAGAGGCGGTTAATTTCGCTACACGGCTCACGTCCTATAGGGTTTGGCGTGGCCTCTGGTGCCTGAATATGTTAAAACGCGCCATATAAGTCCATAGCGGTAAACAGCTGCCATACTGGCTGGAACTCAAAGCCGACGATTAAGTCGAAGCCCAATGAGAATTTAAGGAGCAATTGGTAATGACGCTTATCAAGAAGCCACTGGCAATCGCTGGCGCGCTACTCAGTCTGGTGGGCTCTGCGGCCTTGGCCGAAGTCGATGCAAATATTGTGAAGACTATCAAGACACGCCTTGAGGCAGGTAATCCCAAGGCGAGCTATGGAGAGGTTCGTGAAAGTCCGATCAAAGGCCTCTATGAAGTGGACGTCGATGGCGGTAATACGACACTGTTTGTCTCCGCTGACGGAAACCATTTTGTTTATGGCGACCTCTATCAAGTGAAAAGCAGTGGTGTTGCCAATCTCTCCGAGCAACGCAGGGCGACCCATCGTGCTAAGGTAATGGGTGCGCTGGATACCGAGGACATGATTGTTTTTTCTCCCAAGGGTGAAACCAAGGCGAGTGTCTACGTATTCACCGATGTAGATTGTGGCTATTGCCGCAAGCTTCATCAGGATGTTCCAGAGTTGAACAAGCGTGGTATTGAAGTGCGCTATCTGGCATTCCCGCGCGGTGGGCTCAATTCTCTAGGGTACCGTAAGCTGGCAACGGCCTGGTGCGCAGAGGACAGCAATAAGACCCTGACAGCACTGAAAAATCGTGAAAACGTGCCTTTGGATGTGTGTAAGACGAATCCGGTTGCCGCCCAGTACAAATTGGGTAACGAGGCAATTGATGTTCGTGGAACACCGACGATTGTCATGGAGGATGGTCGGGTAGTTCCCGGTTACCTGCCGCCAGCCTCTCTGGTGAGTGAGTTGGGAATTTAATCACTTATTAAAGCTCGATTAACCGGCAGTATTGCTACTGCCGGTTGATATTCCTACACAAGGTTTTTAATCGCCACTTTTCTTGGCTGAGTCATATTTTCTGGGGCGAGAATATCATTCAGTTCTTCCTCGTTGAGTAATCCTTCCTCAAGGATCAATTGCTTGACGCTCGCACCGGTAATGAGTGCCTGCTTGGCAATGCGTGTCGCATTCTCGTAGCCAATAAACGGGTTTACGGCGGTAATCAAGCCGATGCTATTTTCCACCATTTGCAGACAGTGCTCTTCATTGGCAGTAATTCCGTTTACGCAGCGTTGGGCTAAGGTGTTCATGGCCTGGGTCATCAGGCGCATAGACTGAAGCAGGTTAAAGGCGATTACCGGTTCCATAACGTTGAGCTGCAGCTGGCCAGATTCCGCGGCCAAGGTAATGGTGAGGTCGTTACCAATAACCTGATAAGCGACTTGGTTAACCACTTCGGGAATGACCGGGTTGACCTTGCCGGGCATAATGGATGAACCGGGTTGCATGGGTGGCAGGTTAATCTCATTGAAGCCAGCGCGGGGGCCGCTGGAAAGTAAACGCAAATCGCTGCAAATTTTCGAGATTTTAACGGCGATACGTTTCATTACGCCGGAAAACATAACAAAGGCCCCCATATCAGAGGTGGCTTCAACTAGGTTTTCGGCGCAGACAAAATCAATAGAAGAAATTTTTGATAGGGCATTGACGACCAATTGACGATACTCTGGGTCGGTATTGATACCCGTACCAATGGCAGTGCCTCCCATATTGATTTCTTTGAACAGAGTTACTAGCTCTTTTACCCTAGCAACATCCTCACGCATAGTAGCAGCAAAAGCCGCAAATTCCTGGCCGAGCGTCATAGGAACCGCATCTTGTAATTGGGTGCGCCCCATTTTAATGACCGAGTTGAATTCTGATGCCTTTTTGTCAAACTCGACACACAGGCTCTCCATAGATTGCACCAAGTCGCTGTAGCTGAGCAAAATTGCCAGGTTTATCGAAGTTGGATAGACATCATTGGTGGATTGTGAAAGGTTGACGTGGTTGTTGGGGTGTACTTTTTTGTACTCGCCTTTTTTGTGCCCCAATAATTCGAGTGCACGATTGGCAATAACCTCGTTGGCATTCATATTGGTTGAGGTGCCGGCACCGCCCTGAATCATATCTACCAGAAACTGATCGAGTAGTTTTCCATCAATAATTTCGTCGCAGGCGCCAGCGATGGCGCTTTGCAATTTAGGCTCGAGATAGCCGAGTTGCCCATTGGCGTTGGCCGCAGCTTTTTTAACCATGGCTAGCGCTTTTACCAGATTGGGAAAGTGGTTGAGCGTGATACCAGTAATCTGGAAATTCTCCAAAGCGCGTAGAGTTTGAATACCGAAATAGACATCCGTGGGCACCTCGCGCTCACCCAATAAGTCGCGCTCCAGGCGAGTCTCCGAGCCAGCATTGAAGACCGGCATCGGTTTGAGTGTGTGGAAATCATTGGTCATGTTTTTCTCATTTCTTCATCGTCTGGGTTTGCGTAGAGTTAAGCGGAGTGATGATCGAATCTCCCGTAAACCTCGAGTTGGTATAATAATTGATTGTTGTCTGGAGTAATTAAAGGGGTGTGGCAAAGAAACTTTGCGGCCCTTCTGTGGTAGTGGCCCGAATATTTTCGCGAATGTTTTTGTTAATTTCCTCGGACTCAGGGCCAAAGACACCGCATAGTTTTAATGCGCTCTTAATACTGATTTTCCTCCCTAGGGATTCGAGAACAACTTTTGTGCAAACAGGCTCACGCCTGTCACTGGCCGATGCGCCCAACTTTAATCCGGATAGGTAGCTGACACGGCTTTTATAGGTGGGGTATAGAATAGTTTGGGCGATTTCGTTGTGGGTTAACGCCTCATAACCGATCAGAAAAATGCGGTCAGCAAGAAAAAGTAACATGCCCTTGTAGCGGGATTTATACCACTCATCCCTATCCGGGTAGCGCATGCGTTCAAAGCGCTGAAAATAATAACTATCACCATCAGACTCAATATGCAGCAGGCTGCGAATAATATGATCGGGAAAAGTCATGGAGTAGTGGTATTCAAAATAGAAGCCCAGATATTTATCGGCCCGGCCCTGAGATTCTTGTATCAGAAGATCAATGTTACGATTGTATGGGCGTACTGGATCGCTGTCAGAGGACGGATTGCTGCGCACACGGACAATTTGGTTGAACTGTTCGTGCGGCATCATAATTTCATGGGGTTCAACGCCAAAAAAGTGACAGATTTTCCCCAGAGTATATTGCGAAGGCTGGGTGTTGCCGTTGAGGTATTTATTAAATTGTGCACGGTTTACCCCTATCCGCCGGCACACCTCGGCAATGGATGGATAGAAGCCACACAGAAGGCGTAGGTTTTGTGGAAAGTCGTTGCTCATCAGTATTTTGCTTCTGGGTCGAAAGCTGTCCCTATAATCCCTGTTGTTAATTCAATCCATTTTTGAAAGGCGAAGCTGCAGTACTTCGCCAAGCCAATCCCGTATTATTGGTCGGGGTTGCTACACTCTCCACATAGCGGATTTTCCATCAGGGATTTAATTTCTGAGGGGGGGTGTCCCATTGCCAGTAAGTGATTTAATTTTGCAAAGCAGGCTTCGCTAGTCATATCCAGACCGCCGATAACACCGGCATCCAGTAGCGCCGATCCTGCCGCGTATTTGCCCAGGTCGACTTGGTGTTCCAAGCATTGGGATACGGCCACGCAGATAGTGTCGAGCTGTGAGGCTTTCTCCAGCTGGGCCGTAAATGCGCTGTTATTTGTCGGTGCGTTGCCGGTGCCATAAGTTTCAATAACCAGACCTTTGGGGTGGCTTTCCAGGATTTTTTCGATCAGGTTCGGGGAAATGCCGGGGAACAGTTTCAAAAGAACCACGCCCCCATCGGTGTCGGCGGGAATCTGGAATTCTGGTATGCCAGAGGGAGTCAGTAGGGCCTTGAGATCAATGTTGACCTGAATGCCCACCTCTCCCAGGCAGGGATAATTGGGGCTGACAAAAGCATTGAGAGAGCCAGAACTCACCTTTACGGCGCGATTGCCGCGCAGCAACTTGCCGTTGAAATACAAACATATCTCTTTGATTTCGTCAGAACCGCTTAACAAAAGCGCCGCAATCAAATTGTTGTAGGCATCACTGCGCATTTCCCGCAGGGGAATTTGTGAGCCGGTTACTAGGACTGGCTTTTCGATTCCCTGTAAGGCAAAGGAAAGGGCTGATGCCGTATAGGCCATAGTGTCAGTGCCGTGCAACACCAAAAAGCCTGAGTACTGGCTATAGTTGTCGCGTATCAGGCTGGCAATGTGGTACCAGTCCTGTGGTTGCATATTGGCGCTATCCAGTAGAGGGTCGAGTGCCTGGAAGTCGTACTGGGGGAGTTGGCCGATCACATCTTGTAGGAGGCGGCCCAGAGCGCCTTCCAAGTCGGGATCTGGCACATAGCCCGATTGGCTACGGCGCATTCCCAGAGTTCCACCGGTATATAGAATTAAGGTTTTCTTCATTGCTCGACCACTATCTGAGTCTGGATTTTGTGCGCCCCTATTGTGTGGAAAGGCGCGGTGGATGCAATTTCGCAGGTTGTTGTTACCTGATGCTACTAGATGCTTATATAGCATCTACTGAGGATGGGGTTCGTTTCAAGAGGTGTTTTTGGGTGACAGGAGTTTCGACTGCCACCGAGGGGTTGGCAGTGGTAGCGTGGCGCAATTATATTGACTTTTTTACGGTACGCTCGGTAAAGTTGTTGATCTTTTGTCAATTTTATATGCATTTATTGCGTGGTTTTCCACAGTAGCGTTGCTAATGGCTTGGGGTTTTATACCCGGCAAAGCCGGCTGCCATGGGTAATTGCGCGGAGGAAAATTGTGAGCGCAACAGTTGAAGAGACTGCGGAGGTTGAGGCTCAGGTGGCTGCAAAAAAAATACCCCGTGCAGTGCGGATCGGTATATGTGGTTTAGGGACTGTCGGCAGCGGCACTCTCAATGTACTGGCGCGCAACGGCCGGGAGGTCGCAGCGCGCTGCGGCCGCGCTCTGGTGATTGAGCAGATAGGTGCGCGCCGCGACAACCCCAATTGCGATACCAGCCAGTTAAGCGTGACTCGGGACATCTTCGATGTCGCCAGCAATCCCAGTGTGGATATCCTGGTGGAGCTGATCGGTGGCACGACTGTAGCGAAGGAATTGGTACGGACAGCGATTGAAAATGGCAAACACATTGTGACTGCGAATAAGGCATTGATTGCCGAGCACGGCAATGAACTCTTTGAGCTAGCTGCGCAGCATGGTGTGACTATTGCTTACGAAGCAGCGGTAGCTGGCGGCATTCCTATTATCAAGTCTCTACGTGAGGGCTTGGTGGGGAATCAGGTGCAGTGGCTAGCCGGTATCATCAACGGTACGGGAAATTATATCCTTACCGAGATGCGGGAAAAGGGACGCAGTTTTGATCAGGCGCTGGCACAAGCCCAAGCTTTGGGTTACGCCGAGGCGGATCCCACTTTTGATGTGGAGGGGATTGATGCTGCTCACAAGTTGGTAATTATGGCGTCACTGGCGTTTGCCATGCCACTTGCTTTTGACAAGGTCTATACGGAGGGAATCAGTCGTATCTGTAGTGAGGATATCCGCTATGCCGAGGAACTGGGTTACCGGATTAAGCATCTGGGCATCGCTCGTCGCACCGACAAGGGTGTGGAATTGCGAGTACACCCAACGCTGATCCCCGAGCGTCGCCTGATCGCCAATGTGAATGGTGTAATGAATGCGGTGCTGGTGGAAGGCGATGCAGTGGGCCCGACCTTATATTACGGAGCGGGTGCCGGCGATGAAGCTACGGCATCGGCCGTCATTGCCGATATCGTCGACGTTGCGCGCACTCTGGAAGCCAAACCGGAGCAGAGAGTACCCGCCGCCGGCGTGGCGCTGGCGGAGCAGGGGGGAACCCAGGTGTTGCCTGAGGAAGATGTCATTACCAGCTATTACCTGCGTATAGCCGCTCACGATAAGCCGGGTGTGATGTCTCAGGTTGCCACTATCTGCAGCGATCAGGGCATTAGTATTGAGGCTCTGATTCAACATGAGCCGGTTGCAGCGGAGGCGCTGGTTCCCGTCGTGATTCTTACCAGTCGGGCCGACGAAGCGAGCCTCCGTTTAGCGGTTTCCCAAATTGAAACATTGGATACTGTCGAAGGAGAGGTCGTTAGAATTCGCGTAGAAAGTCTCGGTTAAACCTCCCTGGCACCGTTTATTGTCGCATTTTCGTTCAGGCGGTGCCCCGGTGAACAACTCCTCCCAGCCAGCTATAAGAGCTAAGAAATACTGTGAAATTTGTCAGCACCCGCGGCGAAGCGCCGTCACTATCCTTCGCGGATACCGTTCTTACAGGTCTAGCCAGTGACGGAGGCCTCTATGTTCCCGAGACATTGCCAAAGTTTACCCGTGAAGAGATTGCCTCGATGGCTGGGCTCGATTATGAGCAGCTGGCATTTCGTATTATTCAGCCGTTTGTCGGCGGCGATCTGAGTGATGACGAGTTACGCGAAATTATAGGGCGCTCTTACAAACATTTCCGCCACAGGGCCATTGCCCCGCTGGTGCAGACCGATACCAATGAGTGGGTACTGGAGCTGTTCCATGGTCCCACCCTGGCCTTTAAAGATTTTGCTTTGCAGCTCCTCGGTCAGCTTTTTGATCACCTACTGAAAAAGCGCGGTGAAAGAGTGGTGGTCATGGGGGCCACTTCCGGGGACACGGGGTCCGCCGCTATTGAAGGCTGTCGCCAATGCGAAAATATCGATATTTTTATTTTGCACCCCCACAATCGGGTGTCTGAAGTCCAGCGTCGACAGATGACGACGGTACAGTCTGGCAATGTGTTTAATATTGCACTAGAAGGCAATTTTGACGATTGCCAAAATATGGTCAAAGCGAGCTTTGCTGATCAGTCATTCCTGCCCGATGGACGCCGTTTGGTGGCCGTGAACTCTATCAACTGGGCGCGTATCATGGCGCAAATTGTGTATTACTTTTACGCAGCTCTGCGCCTGGGTGCCCCGAACCAAATGGTGAATTTCTCGGTGCCTACGGGCAATTTCGGCGATATTTTTGCTGGCTATCTAGCGCGGCAGATGGGGTTACCTATCGACCAATTAATAATCGCCACCAACGCCAACGATATTCTACACCGCTGTATCAGCAGCAACGACCATACACCCAAGCCGCTGGTGCACAGCTTGTCGCCCAGTATGGATATTATGGTGTCGAGCAATTTTGAACGTTTGTTATTTGATTTGTATGGGCGCGATGGGGCAGCAGTCGCAGAGCTGCTGGCGGATCGCAGTGTACCTATGCACCTGAGTGAGTCGGTTCTGGCTCGAGCGAGAGAGGTATTTTCCTCTTGTCGTATTGATGACAGTCGTACTATAGAAGTGATTCGCGAGGCTTTTTCTTCTAGTGAATACCTGCTTGACCCCCACACGGCCATTGGTGTCGAAGCCGCCCGCCAGGTACGCCGATCAGATGAGCAGCCAATGGTTTGCTTATCCACCGCGCACCCGGCAAAATTCCCGGATGCGGTAGCCCAGGCGCTACCAAAACAAGAGATTCCCCTGCCGGCTCATATGCAGGACCTTTGGCAGCGCGAGGAGCGGTGTAAGATACTGCCCAACGAATTGTCCCAGGTACACGACTATATGGCGACGATGTTGTCCGCTGGCAGTTAGCTGGCAGTCGACTGCCGGAAAATATTTATTTAGCTGAGAATCACATTGAGTACAAAAATTCAGCGACGGCCAGTGGATTACTCCACTGGCCGTTTTGCTTCTGACACGCCAAAAATACTACAGCGTGTGTTGTTGGGACGGGGCATAGCCAGCGAAGAAGCGCTGGACCACAGCCTTTCTCGGTTGCAGGTGCCTCAAACCATGCGCGGATTGGATGCAGCGGCCGCGCTGTTGGTAGATGCTGTACACGAACAGAAGAAGATCCTCATAGTGGGGGACTTTGATGCGGATGGGGCAACCAGCAGTACCTTGGCAGTACTGGCGCTGGGTGCTATGGGCGCACCTGGGGTCGACTATTTGGTGCCGAATCGCTTCGATTTCGGCTACGGTCTCACTCCCGAAATTGTCGAGGTGGCCAAGAACTACCGCCCGGATGTGCTGGTTACTGTCGACAACGGCATCAGCAGCATCGAGGGGGTGGCAGCAGCCAAAGCCGCCGGAATGACGGTAATTGTTACCGACCACCACCTGCCCGGTAGCGAGCTGCCGGAGGCGGATGCCATCGTTAACCCAAACCAAGCGGGTTGCGATTTCCCCAGTAAAAATCTCGCTGGTGTGGGGGTGATTTTTTATCTGCTGAGCCACCTGCGCACGGCTTTGCAGCAGAGTGGTTGGTTTGAGCAGAGCGGTATTTCGCCGCCGAATATGGCCGAGTATCTCGATCTAGTTGCTTTGGGTACGGTGGCAGATTTGGTCCCGCTGGACCACAACAACCGTATTCTGGTTCACCAGGGCATCGCGCGTATTCGTGCTGGCCGTTGTCGACCGGGAATTGCCGCGCTGATGGAGGTCGCCGGGCGGGACCAGCGCAGGCTTTCCACCACTGATATCGGATTTATCCTGGGACCGCGTATTAATGCTGCGGGGCGACTCGATGATATTGGAACTGGTATTCGCTGCTTGCTCACCCGTGATCCCAGTGAGGCGCGGGAACTGGCGGGGGAGCTGGATGCTCTTAATCGGGATCGCAAGGCCATTGAGCAGGGGATGCAGCGCGAAGCGCTGGCGGCCCTGGATCAATTGCACCTGGAGGGGGAGATTCCCTGGAGTTTGTGTCTCTACGATGCCAACTGGCATCAGGGCGTAGTGGGAATTCTGGCCAGTCGTATTAAAGAAAAATTCCACCGCCCGGTTATCGCATTTGCCGAGGGTGACAATGGCTTGGTTAAAGGGTCTGCGCGCTCTATCCCCGGTTTGCATATCCGCGACGCACTGAGTGATGTGGCGGCTGCCCATCCGGGCTTGATCAGCAAGTTTGGTGGACACGCGATGGCGGCAGGTTTGAGCTTGCCACAAGAAAATCTGGACGGATTCCGTGCGGCTTTTGAACAGGTGGTGCGCAATCGCTTAGATGAAAATCAGTTGCATGCGGTTATCGACTCCGATGGTGAGCTGGAAACTGCGGACTACACCCTGCAGACCGCAGCGATGTTGCGGGCCTGTGCACCCTGGGGGCAGGCTTTCCCGGAACCGATATTCGACGGTGAATTTTTACTGCTACAGCAGCGTATTGTCGGTGAGCGTCACTTGAAAATGGTGGTGGCTTCGCCGCAGGCACCGCAGTCGCCCCTCGATGCCATCGCATTCAATGTGGATATCGAGCAGTGGCCTCAGCCCGTAGAAAAGGTGCGCCTGGCTTTTAAACTCGATGTGAATGAGTTTCGTGGGCGGGAATCCCTGCAGTTAATGGTGAGTCTGCTGGAAGCGATATAGGGATACTTTTTGTCCGGCAGTGGCGAAATGCAGGAAGCTTGTGCGCAGCTGCTAAATAACTTGGTGGGAAGTAGAAATTGGTGAAACGTAAACAGGTTCAGGCTGAAATTCTGTTGTTACTGGCCGCGCTTTTCTGGGGCGTGGCATTTGTGCCGCAAAAAATTGCCATGGCCGATATTGAGCCGCTGGCATTTAACGCGTGGCGCTTTATTCTCGGTGGTTTAATTCTGGTCCCCATCGTGTATTGGTTGTCCTCCCGTCGCGATGCCCAGCCCGGTGAAGGGAAGGGTCGGCAGGTTACTCACGTTTGGCGCGCCTGTCTGCCCGGTGGTGCTTTGCTGGGTTTTTGGCTGTTTCTCGGATCGGCGCTGCAGCAGGTGAGTCTGCTGTATACCACCGCTGGCCGTGCCGGGTTTATTACCGGATTCTATCTGTTACTGGTGCCGGTGATTGGTCTGTCCTTGGGGTATAAAACCAATCGATGGACCTGGGTGGGTATTGGCCTCGCTCTGTTCGGTCTCTACTGGCTGGCAGACTTTAGCGAGGAGTCTCAGCTGGTTGGTGACCTGATGGTATTTGCCAGTGCGTTTGTTTTTGCTATTCAGGTGCTTACCGCCGATCGGTTGGTGAAGCGTTACGATGCATTGCGACTCGCCTGCATACAGTTCCTTATATGTGGCCTGTTATCCGCAGTGGCCTCGGTATTTACCGAGGAGGCGACATTGCAGTCAGCGATTGATGCGGCCTGGCCCATTACCTATATGATGATTTTCTCCACCGCACTGGCGTTTACCTTCCAATTGCTGGCCCAGCGTTACGCCGCACCCTCCCACGCCACCGTGATTATGAGCCTCGAAGCAGTATTCGCCCTGGCCGCGGGTTGGCTGTTCCTCAATGAAATGCTCAATACCACGGAATTGATCGGCTGTGGTTTGATGTTGGCGGGGATGCTGGTCAGTCATTACGGGAACCACAGCGGTACTCATCATTAGTATCATCAGACCTTAGGAATTGCGATGGAATTATCGGCGCTTGCTCTTTTTGTACCCGCGAGTTTCTTTGCCTCGGTGACACCGGGGTTGTGTATGATGCTGGCCCTGAGTTTGGGGATTACGATAGGGGTACGCCACACCCTGTGGATGATGGTGGGTGAGCTGATTGGCGTTGCCCTAGTCGCGCTCGCCGCGACACTCGGTGCCGCAGTCGTTATGGTGAAGTATCCGACCCTGTTTCAGTTGTTTAAATACTGTGGGGCTGTCTATTTGGCCTGGATGGGGGTGCAGATGTGGCGCTCTCGCGGCCAGCTCGCGGTCCTCGATCAGAGCCAGTCGTCCAGTTTTACTTTGCCGTCGCCGCGCACGCTGGCAGTTCAGGGTTTTGTAACCGCTATAGCCAACCCCAAAGGTTGGGCGTTTTTTGTCGCGCTACTGCCGCCCTTTATTGATGACAGCTTGCCCCTGGCCCCTCAGTTCACCATATTGCTCTCAGTTTTACTATTTTTGGAAGCCTTGTGCCTACTGATTTACGCCGGTGGTGGCCAAGCGCTCAGCCGCCTGCTGGAGCGCGCTGAGAATGTACGCCTGATTAACCGTATTTCAGGTACATTGATGCTGTCGGTAGGCGCCTGGCTGGCGCTATCCTGAATCGGGAAATGGTTGCTTTATGGAGAAAGCTCGATGCTAAAGAAACGGTTGTTTTGCCTATTATGGGCATTGATATTGATTGTCACGGTGGCTGCTTGCGGTCAGTCCAGGGAGGAGCCGGCAGTGAAAAACGAGGTCGAGAATATACCGGGCGCCGTTGGACCCGAAGCCACTGCCACGCCACCCCCGCCCCCAGGGGAGATGGTATGGGTATACCGCAGTAGTGGCAGTAAGCAGTGTGAAGGCGGCGGTATGACTTTGCCACAGAGTCTGGCTAAGTTACGGGGAAGCGGTGTAGCGGTGCAGGAGTCCCGTTGCGGCGTGCGTACCGACCGAATGTTTGCCTCGGTATGTGGCGCTCCCACAGGAGACATACTGATGCACCTGGTTGGCATGGATGCGCTAGACGCTGCCTTGGAGTTGGGGTACAACCCTGCCGAAAAGGTGCAATATCAGTTTTCGGCGTGCCGGGACAATAGTGCCTAGGAACGCCGATTGATCGCTGAAGAGGGCGGGTGTGAATATTTCCCAGGCAGCGCAGAGCTCGGGCCTTAGTGCCAAAGCCCTGCGTCATTACGAGAGTATTGGTTTAGTGGTGCCATCCCGTGCGGTCAATGGATACCGCAACTACAGCCCTGCTGATGTGGAGGCCCTGTGCTTTGTGAGCCATTCACGGGCCTGCGGCTTTGCCACAGGGGAGGTTCGGGCTCTGTTGGAATTGCGAGATAATCCGGACCGTCGCAGTTGGGAGACCAAGGCCCTGGTGAGTGACAAGCTGTCCCGGCTTGAAGAGCAGTTGCAAACCCTGCTGGGCATGCGCGCCACTCTGCAGACATTTGCCGACAGCTGTGCGGGTAATGAGTCCCCGGATTGCGCAATCCTGGAAAAACTATCTGGGCAGAAGGCCTAGTGCAGAATTTACCGCTATATCGGCCCCTATCTGACTGGAAGGACCCCCGCGCGCTGCGGTAGAATACGCGCCGATTTTTATTTTGTCCGGACACCGAGAATTCATGGAAATTAACCCCCTTCTCAATCAACTGAAAGACCTCGAAGAGCGCACCGACGTTCTTAGGGGGTACCTTTGACTATGCCAGCAAGAAAGAACGACTGACTGAAGTCGAGCTGGAACTGGCGGAGCCGAGCGTCTGGGATGACCCCAGTCGTGCACAGGAATTGGGGCGCGAGCGCTCTTCGCTGGAAACTGTTGTCACCACCATTGAAAACCTCGATGCCGGCATCTCTGATTGTCGCGAGCTGCTGGAGATGGCGGTAGAGGAAAATGATGAGGACTCCGTTGAAGAAGTCTCCACAGAGATAGAGGGGCTCCAGCAGCAATTGGGAGTTCTGGAGTTCCGCCGCATGTTCTCCGGCGAGACCGATGAAAACAATGCTTACTTGGATATCCAAGCGGGCTCCGGTGGCACCGAGGCCCAGGACTGGGCGGAAATGATATTGCGCATGTACCTGCGCTGGGGTGAATCTCGCGGCTTTAAAACCACCTTAGAAGAGGTCTCTGCGGGTGAGGTCGCCGGTATTAAGAGTGCCACAGTGCATTTTTCCGGAGATTACGCCTTTGGCTGGTTGCGCACAGAGACAGGTGTGCATCGGCTGGTACGCAAATCGCCGTTTGATTCCGGTAATCGCCGTCACACCTCCTTCAGCTCGGTATTTGTCTCGCCGGAAATCGATGACAATATTGAAATTGATATCGATAAATCCCAGGTACGCGAAGATACCTACCGCGCCTCCGGCGCCGGCGGCCAGCACGTCAATAAAACCGACTCTGCAGTACGCTTGACCCACTTGGAAACCAATATTGTGGTGCAGTGCCAGAGTGAGCGCTCCCAACACCAAAACCGCGATAAGGCCTGGAAAATGTTGCGCGCAAAAATGTACGAGCAGGAAATGCTTAAACGCAACGCAGAGAAGCAGGCCATGGAAGATAGCAAGGCCGATATCGGCTGGGGCAGCCAAATCCGCTCCTACGTGTTGGACGACCAGCGTATCAAGGACCTGCGCACCAATGTCCAGACCAGCAACTGCCAGGCAGTACTGGATGGAGACCTAGACCAGTTTATCGAAGCCAGCCTCAAAGCCGGTCTCTGATTTAAAGTCTCCACTCCCACCGCGCCCTCCGTCTTCCGTTAACGGGATGGGGGGCAATATCAATCACAAAACTGATAGATCACCATGACTGATATCCAGCAAGACGAAAACAAACTGATCGCTGAGCGCCGCACCAAGCTTTCTGCTCTGCGCGAGAAGGGCAATGCTTTCCCCAACAGTTTTCGCCGCGAAAACCTCGCTGCCGACCTGCAAGCTGAGTTCGGCGATAAACAGAAAGAGGAGCTGGAGGAGCTGGGAAAACGGGCGTGTGTAGCGGGGCGTATCCTGGCGAAACGCGGCCCCTTTATGGTGATCCAGGATGTGTCTGACCGCATCCAGCTTTACGCCGATAAGGCAGTACAGAAAGATATTAAAGAACGCTTCGGTGCCTGGGATATCGGCGATATCGTCGGCGTTAAAGGCACCTTACACAAGTCTGGCAAGGGTGACCTCTACGTCAATTGTGAAGAGTATTCCCTGCTCACCAAAGCGCTGCGCCCGCTGCCGGAAAAATTCCACGGCATTGCCGACCAAGAACTGCGCTACCGCCAGCGCTACGTGGACCTGATCGCCACGCCGGAAGCGCGCGAAGTGTTCCGTATTCGCTCCAAAGTTATCGAGTACATCCGCGATTTCCTGAATGGCCAGCAGTTTATGGAAGTGGAAACGCCCATGCTGCAGGTTATCCCCGGCGGTGCCAGCGCGCGCCCGTTCGTGACGCACCACAACGCGCTGGATATCGATATGTATCTGCGTATCGCCCCCGAGCTGTACCTGAAACGCCTGGTCGTGGGTGGTTTTGAGCGGGTTTACGAAATTAACCGTAATTTCCGTAATGAAGGCCTGTCCACTCGTCACAACCCCGAGTTCACCATGCTTGAGTTCTACCAGGCGTACGCGGATTACAACGACCTGATGGATCTCACAGAGAAGATGCTGCGCGGTATCTGTGAGGACGTACTGGGCTCTACCGCCGTGGCATACCAGGACAGCAGTTACGACTTTTCCCAGCCATTTATTCGCCTGTCGGTGTTCGATTCCATTCTGCAGTACAACCCGGAACTGACTGCGGGTGATATCGACACGATCGAATCCGCCCGTGCCGTTGCAGAAAAGTTGGGTATACCGCTGAAAGACAGCTGGGGTCTGGGCAAGGTACAGATCGAGATCTTCGAGAAGACGGTAGAGCACCGCCTCGACCAGCCGACCTTTATCACCGAGTACCCGACCGAAGTCTCTCCGCTGGCGCGCCGCAACGATAATAATCCGTTTGTTACCGACCGTTTTGAATTCTTTGTCGGCGGCCGCGAGATTGCCAACGGTTTCTCCGAGCTGAATGACGCCGAAGACCAAGCTGAGCGCTTTAAGGCCCAGGTCGCTGAAAAAGATGCTGGTGATGACGAAGCCATGCACTACGACGCCGACTATATCCGCGCGCTGGAATACGGCCTGCCGCCCACCGCCGGTGAAGGTATCGGTATCGACCGCTTGGTAATGCTGTTTACCAACTCCCCATCTATTCGCGACGTGCTGCTGTTTCCGCATATGCGCCCTGAAGCGAACGACTAATTGTCTTGTGTTGCCGGGTAGTATTACCTGCCCGGCAACAACCTCCTTTTCAAATCTCTCCCCCTCCATCCTTTACTCACTGAAACATTGCCCAGGCCTATCTATCCTTATTGGATAATGCTCTTTAGAGCTTTCAGCCACTCGGTGTATACGGATATGAGAAGAGGGCAGCTGCAAAGAAAAAGTAGAGTGCTAATTACTGCGTTGGCGCTCTTAGTTTTCTCTTCCTGCAATCTCAGTGCACAGGCGACAGAAGCCCCTCCAGCTATCAGCCCGCCCGACGACTGGCGCTTCCTGGTCACCCCTTATCTTTTTCTTCCTCTTCGCACCCAGGGAACCTCGACCGTTGCCGGTACCGCCGTGGATGTGGACCTGAACCTGAGTAAGACCCTGGAATTACTCAATGTTGCTTTCTCTGCGCGCCTGGAAGCCTGGAAAGGGCGCTTTGGTCTGGTGGCAGATTTCTACTATGTGCATCTCAGGCTCGATAAAGGCGCCATCGTTAAACCGCCGAGAAACCCACAATTGGATATCGATATAGATATTGGTGTGGAAGTGGATACTCGGCAGGGCTGGATTAATGCCCTGGCAGGTTACCGGATTTTTGAAGGAAGCCTGGAGAAGAGTGGTCGCCGTTATTTCTTCGACGCCGGAGCAGGGCTGCGCTGGAATCGGTTAAAGCAAGAAGTAAAAGCGAGAGCCGGAATTAACGTTGGCCTAGGCTCGGAAATCAGAAATCGCCTCGGAGGTGAGCAGAGCTGGTGGGAACCCACCCTGGCAGCGCGCGGTGCCATTGAAATTAATGATTGCTTAACCTTCGCTGCGCGCAGCGAAGTGGGTGGCTTCGGCGCTGGCGGTAACGATTTACAATGGAATCTGTTGGCCGGATTTGACTGGCGTGTCTGGGATACCACCTCACTACGCTTTGGTTATCTGTATTACAGTATTGACTATTCCGATCGACTTTCTGATGGACGCTTTGCTTATGATATAACCCAGCACGGGCCTTATATTGCCGTGACTTGGCGGTGGTAGCTGGAATAGATTTTCCTTAATGGTTGCAGCCCTTAGCTTCGATCCCCACTAAAGATGTTTCATATAGGTGACCGAAATGGTTTCGAGATTTCGGCCATCGTGACCGTTATTTCTAAAGGTAAGAAGATCTAACAGGCGGTTGAAAAACGCTCGCATAGATGCTGGTTTTGGCAGAATATCCAGAAGGTGAACTCTGGATATTCTACGATATTCTTTCATGGAAAGGTGGCATCTTCTGTAATATTACGCAGCCGATATGCGTCTAGCTCCATTTTCTGAAAGTCTACATAGTGCACCAAGTTACTTTGAACCTGGGAGCTCTTGGCATATGGGGCGGGTTGAGGGAGTCTGCCAGTAAAAAGGGGCTGTTTTCTATAATTTTTAAGTTTCTTTTCATTTTCTTATCTCACAGATAAGGGCGTAAATCTGGCTATTTTCCAGTGGTTGTCAGATTGGATAATTTCAATATGGGCACGGGTCTTTTGCGGCCTTTGCTCGAAGTGTCCCCAGCTTTGATCCTCTATTACGGCTTGCCAGCTTGTGATCAAGCGAAAACCTTTATTTCCATTCAGGTTGATTTGACTGGAGTATTCCACTCTGAGATTAGTGATTGCGCTGACCGAGCCCAAGCTTCCGGTAGTGGTTTTAGGTTGGTAGATTTGTGTCAAGTTGGAATAGGTGTTGTCGAATCCATCCATGAAAATTAGATTCTTTAATTTTAACTCCAGGTCCACTGGCAAAGGCTCTTTAAATGCAGCAGCAATTTTCAACAACAATTGCTCAGTCACTTGGCCCAGATCACTTTTTTTCGCGGTTCCCGGAAGGTTTATCCGATACTCTTCAGGAAGGTTAAAGTACAATCCACTGGCTGAAATGATTATTGTGGTATAAATGATGGTCGAAGTTTTGCGACTTAGCTGTGAGTGCTTTGTGGAAAGCGTCAGTACGATTATCGTAATAATTAGAAACGAAAATAAGATAGCCATGGGTATTGCCAAGCTGGGAGTTTCTATCACGAGTGGATCACTGTTTGGTGGTCGATAATCGTATAGGTAATTATGCCATTGGATATCCGGGAAGGCGGGAATAACATGGGTCGGGAAGGGGCCGGCGGGGTCTTGGATCAAAGTGGGTACTGAGTTTATGCTGTCGGTAAAAATATTCCAGTCTACTGTAACACTTTGTGGGAGTTCTTTGATTGAAAATTTCTCTCGGTATCCAATCATCACTGAGCCCATTTCAATAGCTTCATCCTCAGATATTTGTGAATACCCGGAACCGTTGGTCTTGAGAAAGAGTGTTTCTACACTGTTTGGTAGTGAGCGGGCTTGATCTATGGTGGTTGGATTCCTGTTAAGTAAGTAGCTGCGGACCGTGTGATGTAGAAACTTTTTACGCTCCGGCGTTAACGGTTGCCAGGCATCGAAAGGGTGATTGGTCCATTCCATTAGATCCTTTGTTCGCATTAATACTTCGTGGCGTATCTGACGTGGCTCTACGTATAGGAAGGACATTAAGGGATGACGATTGTAGGGGCTGATTTTGGGGTTTTTAAAGTGTGTATTCCAGGGGTCTTTCCAGTCAATCATTATTGTCTCTGGTTGGGACAGGTAGTGGAATTCACTTACTGGCGTTTGCCCATGGTAACTGATAAAGCCAATCTTGGCGGATGCAAAACCATCTTTTCCCATAAGTGGCTTAATTTTTATTTCTTTTGTTTTTCCAATAGGGTACTGGAGCTGTGTTAAAAGAATCTTTTTATCAGCAGGGAAGCTGGGGATTTTCATTCCCGTACGAGGGTCGGTTTGCCCGGCAAAAGGGGATATTCTGGGTTTTCTCTGCGCTATTCGAATCGACACATTACTGGGCTTAATGCGGTGTTTGGCGGAATAAACCTGAAACCCACTGATCTGCTGTTTGTTGGCTGAACTTGCCAGCAGGTAAATGTCTGTTGTCTGCACGATTTCAGGCCAGAATAAATGTGCATCAGTTGCAGATATTTCGAATTTTATATGGAGGGTATTTTTCTGTATTTTAATTTCTGCAATATTGGCTGCTGTTTCAGCGCCACTTAAACTGATAGCGTCAGAGTTGCTTATTGATGAGGCTAGGGTAAGTAGTAAAACCAGAGTTGAGCTGATTAAGATTTTGCAGTTTAGTGGTGGAGGCGCGGATCTATCGGCCATAAGTAGGGTGTATGTTTTGTATTTAAGTAATAATTTACAGTTTAATGGGTTTCTGAGCCTTGTACCGAGAAAGTCATCATTCTGAACCACCTGGGTAGTATTTTTAAATGTCGGGTCCGAATAAATACATCCATTGCCCAATCCGAATGATAAGTTGAATGTTTAACAGATCCCGCCTGACTCAGTGACTCATTAATTAATGATAATTAAATGATTTGAAAGCTCATCCTTAATGGTGCTGGTGGGGATGGCCTGTTGGAGTAAATCGCCACATTGCTCAATGCAGGAGAGTAGTGCTTCGCCGGATTTCCCTCGTTTAATTTCTCGCACGAAGCTCTCTATAACTCTCTGCCAATTATCATTGGTAATGAGTTTGGAGATGCCGCGATCTGCCAATATTTCCACATAGTGTTCGGACTCTGACACGAATATCAGCAGGCCAAGCCGATCTTTAGTGCTATGCAAGTCTTGTTCGAGAAAATGTCGTCTAGCAAGATTCGAAGCACGCCAGAATTTTATTTTTTTCGGAACTAAATGCATGGTGATTGGCCGCCAGCGGAAGATAACAGCTAGCGCAATAAATAGAACCCACTGCAAAGTAATTACCTGTTGTAGATTCAGCCAAAAAGGTAAAAAATCAATTAATGGAGATAATAGCAGGGTTATGAATGCCGCCCAGAGAGTGGATATATACAGATAGTTATCCGCCTCGCGAGCGACTACTGCGATGACTTCCGCATCGGTGTGGGATTCCACCTCTTTGATAGCCTCGGCTACTTGGCGTTGATAAGTATTGGTGAGCATTACCATCCTCCCGATGCGCCTCCTCCGCCAAAACCACCCCCGCCACCGCTAAATCCTCCTCCTGCCCCCCCTCTAGAGATACCGCCGCCAAAACCACCGCCTCCGTAATAGCCACCATAGCGACCACGCTTGTAGATACGACCATTCACCGGTGATCCTAGTACGGCGCTGCCAAATAGGTGAAGCATGAATAACAGCAGCGCTATGCCAATCAAAAGTGAGATGCGCTGCTCTTGTTTGGTTTCTACGGGTTCTGCGACATATTCTTTTTTAGTGGCAGCGATGATTGAGTTCACGCCGGCATTAATTCCTCCGGAAAAATTTCCATTACGGAATTCCGGCAGTACTTTGGTTTGTATGATATTGGCTGCGAGGGCGTCGGTGAGGGCGCCTTCCAAGCCATATCCCACTTCGATACGGATTTTTTTTTCATTGGGCGCGATAACAAAAAGTACCCCATTATCCTTGTCTTTTTTCCCCAACTTCCATTGACGGGCCAGTTGGTTGGCATACTCCTCAATAGTGATACCCTGCAGCTCGGCTAGTGTTGCCACAACTAACTGGTGGCCACTGTCCCGTTCGTACTTCTGGATCAATTCGGTGAGCTGATAACGTTCGTCGGCTTTTAGTAATTTTGCTTGATCCACCACTGGGCCGGACAGTGGAGGAAACTGTACTTCAGCTGAACCCCCCCAGGTACAGAGCAGGGCGATCAGAGAGAGCATGGCAAGACTGGAGCGGTTCATTTTATTGTCGTCAGCGCCTGTCTATTGGAAGTTAACCTCGGGTGCTTTGTCGGCATCTTCGCTGGTGGCTTCAAAGGTGTCTCGCAGCGGCATATCTCGATAGAGCAGTGAGTGCCATATCTTGCCGGGAAAAGTTCGGATTTCCCGGTTGTAGCGTTGCACAGCCTGGATATAATCCCGGCGCGCGACACTGATGCGGTTTTCGGTACCCTCCAGCTGCGACTGTAATGTAAGGAAGTTCTGGTTTGCTTTTAAGTCGGGATAGCGTTCCACTACCAGCATCAGTCGAGACAGGGCACTGGACAGTTGACCCTGCGCCGCTGCGAACTGCTTGAGCTTGGCTGGATCGTTGAGAAGGTTGCCATCAACTTGCATAGAGTTGACTTTGGCCCTGGCCTCGGTGACAGCCTCCAGAGTTTCGCGCTCGTGGGAGGTGTAAGCTTTCACGGTTTGCACCAAATTGGGAACTAGGTCGGCGCGGCGCTGGTATTGGTTTTGTACCTGGGCCCAGGTGGCATTTACCTGCTCATCATAGGCTGGGATATTATTGACACCACAGCCGCTAAGGGTGAATACCAGTACCAGTAACAGGGCGCTCTGCCGGAGGGGCCGGCCCAAGAGGGGCGCAGAGGTCATGCGGAATATCCTTATTCTCACGCGAACCCATCAAGAATAGTCCGCCTGACTCCTAGCGCTGGAGAAGGCATCACCATGGAGCCAAAATGGCCCTAAAAGCAACAATCTTTAAAGCCAAATTGCAGATTTCCGATATGGATCGGGATTACTATGTCGAGCACACACTTACTCTGGCGCGGCATCCTTCGGAAACGGATGAGCGCATGATGGTGCGCCTTTTGGCATTTGCGCACAATGCATCCGATACACTGGAGTTCACTCGGGGGCTGTCTTCTGATGAAGAAGCAGATCTCTGGCAGAAGAGCCTCAGCGGTGAGATAGACCTTTGGATCGAAGTGGGGCTGCCCACCGAGGAGCGCATTCGCAAAGCCTGTAATCGATCGGAGCGAGTGCGAGTATACAGTTATGGACGGCGTGCTGCGCCAATCTGGTGGCAGAAACAAGAGAGTCAGTTAAAGCGTTTTGATAATCTTACCGTCTATTATTTAGCCGCCGATGCCACCGAGCAGCTGGCGGCCATGGCCGAGCGGAATATGGACCTGAGTGTCACTATTCAGGATGGTCATATCTGGTTGGCCGACGGCGACCACAACACGGAGATTACTCCGGAAATCTGGAAATAGGAGCAGATAAATTAATGCCTTCGTTTGATATTGTATCTGAAGTGGATAAACACCAACTCACCAATGCCGTGGATCAGGTGAACCGTACCGTAACCAATCGCTTTGACTTCAAAGGTGTCGATGCGGAAGTAGAGATGAGCGATTTCTCCCTGATCGTGCGCGCAGAGGCGGATATTCAGGTCGACCAGATGGTAGATATGCTGCGCAGTGCACTGGTTAAGTGTGATATCGATCCGCTCGCTATGGATGTGGGGGAGGCGGAGCAATCTGGCAAGCAGGTGAAAACGACAATCACCCTGAAAAACGGTCTTGACAAAGAACTGTCAAAAAAGATTGTTAAGCTGATCAAAGATGAAAAGCTCAAGGTGCAGGCCGCTATTCAGGGCGAGCAAGTGCGGGTTACCGGCAAGAAGCGCGATGACTTGCAACAGGTAATCGCCTTGCTCAGGGCAAAGGCGCTGGAGCAGCCATTGCAGTTCAATAATTTCCGCGATTAAGAGTTGTATTTCCAGTTGAATAAGATTTTTCTTTTTTGTTTTGCCGCCTTACTGTTGTCCCCAGTGGCGTTGGCTGTTGAGCTCGCGCCTGCTAAGTTGATGGCGAGTTATTGGGTGGATCACAGTGAGGGGCTGGATATCTCCGGGCTGAGTTTTTGTAACAATCAGTTGCTGGCGGTATCGGACAAAAATTCTGAAGAAATTTACCTGCTCAAACTGGATTCTGATAAGGCTGAATTGGTGCCATATCTGCAACTGGCTGATCTGGGTGCCCCAGAGCAGAACCCCGATAGCTGGTGGTTAGCCATTGTCGAATGGTTTAGGCCCGATGATGCTCTCGACTTTGAAGGTATCACCTGTGCAGGCGGCTCGATCTATGTAGTCAGTGAACATTACAACCGCATTATTCGCATTGGTCAGGGTGGTAAAGCGGAGTGGCACCAGTATTTGTGGTCCCCCGCTGCCAAGTTGCAGGGCTACTTGCAAAAGCCGAACGCCTCAAGCGAAGGGCTTGTAGCGGCCGGCGATGAGTTTTGGGTGGCTATGGAGCGAGAGCCTCGCGGTTTGCTGAGGTTGAGTGCAGCCGGCGAAGCAGAGGTGTTCCCGGTTCCTCTAGTGGGAGGGCTGGATTTCCGTCGCGATTCTAAAGACGTGGCAGGGCTGGACTACCACGATGGCGCCCTGTTTACTCTCGAACGCAATGCCTCTGCTGTGTGTCGCCGTACTCTGCCGAGCCTCGAGGCGGAATGGTGCCTTACATACCGCGCCATAGAAGAGTCCCCTGAGTATGTTTATCAGGAGACCCGCTATGGCAAAGGCGAGGGCCTGGCAGTCAGTGATGCAGGGATATTTGTGGTGCTCGACAACAATAATGTCGGTCGTGACCAGTCTCCAGAAGACAGGCGCGCACTGTTGCTGCACTTGGCTATGCCGGCGGACACCGACAAGCTCAACTGATGATTTCCTAAGAAAAATTGATCGCTAATTGTAGTCCGGCGTCAATCCAGTACCACCTGTAGCCTGCTAACCTGAATAGCGATACTCGCACCACAGAACAAGTATGTCAGTACCTGACTGATAGTGGGGGTCCTTTGCCGGTAACACTTAAGTGGACCGGCCTGGTGGGTTCCTGCGTCAAACCTCTTACCTCCAATTGCTCCCACGGCTATAAGTAACTTGAGGTTTCAACCGCAGTAACGCTGGACGTCATGTTTTTTAGCGGTGGGGCCAAAATGGCCGATAGTGATCAAGGCGACTATGCTTTGCTCCAGCGCGCTTTGGTGTATCTCATATTGCAGTCTGACACGCAAAGGGCAATGCGTTTACCCGTATTTACTTATCGTGCTGCGATTGCTTGGGCAGTCGAATCGAGACACGAGAACCGGATGGAAGCTTCAGGGTTTCAACGGATAAATAATGCCGCGATTAATTGGATTGGCCGTGATTAAGCGTTTTTTCTTGGGTGTTGCCGGTGCACTACTGTCATCCATAGGGGGGGCGGCTGAAATTATTCCTGCAAAAAAAGTCACGCATTACTGGGTGGCTGCCAGTGCGGGATTGAGTATCTCTGGGTTGAGTTTCTGCGCTGGTAACCTGCTGACGGTTTCCGATAAAGACTCAAAAGAGATTTATAAGATTGTGTTGGAGGGGCGGCGTGCTGAGCTAGAGACTTATGTGAAAATTTTGGGGCTAGCGGTCCCAAAGAAGGGCAGGCCTACGAATTTTTGGCAGTTTCTCCTGGATTTAACCCGGCCGGCAGCAGCAATGGATTTTGAAGCTATAAGCTGTGGAGATAATGCTATCTACATCTTGAGTGAACGCTACAACCGCATTGCTGAAGTGGATATGCAAGGCCGAGGCCGTTGGTTGGACGTTATGTGGTCACCCATTGCGAAGGCTCAGGGCTACCTGCAGGGGTACAATCTCTCTGGCGTCGGATTGGCAAAAGTTGGTGATAGTTTTTGGGTGGCTCTGGAGCGTGAGCCCCGAGGTCTGATAAAGCTCGGCCCTAAGGGGGAGATACAGATATTTACCCCCCCTTCAGTTTCAGAGCTGGACTTTCGTGGGGAGCCGGAAAACCTATCGGGCCTCGATTATTATGATGGAGCCTTGTTCACCCTGGAACCCAATGCCTACGCGGTGTGCCGAAGGGCTCTACCTAGTCTGAAAGCGGAGTGGTGCTTGGATTATAGGGAACATGAGAATTCGTCTGAGCTTGGGTATGAGGTAGCCCGGACTGGGGGCAAGGGCGACGGCTTGGTTGTCGGCGAGAAGGGTATTTTCATCGTGTTCGACAATGACAATATCAGTCGCATCCAAGACCCTCAGGACCGCCGTGCGCTTCTGCTGCAACTGGCTTTTCCTGAGGGGGCCCGGTAGGTGGTAATTGAGAAGTTACCGGCGTTACTGGAAGAGATACGCGCATGTCGTCTCTGCGAGGAGCAGCTCCCTCTAGGTCCCAACCCAGTCTTAGCTGCTGCGGAGTCGGCACGCCTATTGATAATCGGCCAGGCACCGGGTACCAAAGTCCATGCCACCGGGATTCCCTGGGATGACCCCTCAGGGGATCGACTGCGCAATTGGCTTTCGATTGATAGGGGCACTTTCTACGACGAATCCCAGATTGCCATTATCCCCATGGGCTTTTGCTATCCCGGTCGAGGCAAGGGGGGCGACCTGCCGCCACGCCCGGAGTGTGCCGCCACTTGGCACCAGCGCCTGTTGGCGCAACTTCCCAATTTGCAACTGACGCTGTTGGTGGGACAATACGCCCAGCGCCACTACCTACCACACTGGTATGGCAGCATTACTGAGAACGTACGCCACTACCGCGACGTTATGCCAGCCGGGTACTTTCCCCTACCGCATCCCAGTCCGCGCAATACCTTATGGCTGCGCCGCAGGCCCTGGTTTGAGCAAGAGATGGTGCCCGAATTGCAACAACACGTTAAAAAGATACTGAAGGTTTAATAATGCCGGTTCCGGACAAAATTAAGATTCATCCAACCTGGTACGATGTCTTGGCTGAGGAATTTGACCAGCCCTATATGGCGCAGTTACGTCAGTTTTTAAAGGGAGAGAAGGTTGCGGGTAAGAAGATATATCCACCCAGCGGACAGATTTTTAATGCTTTTAATTCCACACCGTTTGACCAAGTAAAAGTCGTTATCCTAGGACAGGACCCATACCATGGCATGGGTCAGGCTCATGGACTGTGTTTTTCCGTCATGCCTGGTGTACGCGTTCCGCCGTCCCTGCAAAATATTTATAAAGAATTGCATACCGATATGGGTATCCCCCCTGCTCACCACGGTTGTTTGCAGCCATGGGCTGAGCAGGGCGTACTGTTGCTCAATGCGACTCTCACGGTAGAAGATAGCAAGGCCGGTGCGCACCAGAAGCGAGGCTGGGAACAATTTACCGATACGGCCATCCACAAATTGGCGGAACAGCGGGAGGGGCTAGTATTTGTCCTCTGGGGCAGTTACGCACAGAAGAAGGGTGGTTTTATTGACCGTAACAAGCACCGGGTATTGCGCGCCCCACACCCGTCGCCTCTATCTGCCCACCGTGGGTTCTTCGGCACCCGTCCTTTCTCCCAAGCCAATCACTGGCTACAGCAGCGCGGAGAAAAGCCAATAGAGTGGGCCCTACCAGAAGCAGGTCAGTTGCAGAGGGTTGCGGTGGAGGTTTAAAGAATTCAGGTCTAGGGGTAAGCTTCTCCCCTGGGCTTATTTCTATACTGAGGAGGAGGAAAGCGAAATTATACTTCCGTATGCCCGCCAGTTACTTTCTCAAGAGGCAATCGTGCCCCTGTTTAACGGCACGTTAAATCTACCCAATGAATACGCAGATCATTCTGCGCCATTGTGACATCTTTGTATTTCTTTTTAGTTTGAATTGTTAGAAGCTAGCGGAGAAATTAAAACAATCTGTGTTTTGGGTTTTGAGATGGTGGTGGGTGGGCAAGCTGGCCTATATTTATCAATTTGAAAAGAGTGTGAGATATCATGAAAATGATGACCTGTAAGCAGTTGGGAGGAGCTTGTGATTTGGAATTTCGCGCAAGTAATTTCGAGGAAATCGCAGAACTTAGCAAGAAGCATGGAATAGAAATGTACCAAAAGAATGATGCCCAACACGTTCAAGCGATGAAAAAAATGCAAAGCCTAATGAAAGACCCTGAGGCGATGCAGCTTTGGTTTAAATCCAAAAAAGCTGAGTTTGAGGCTTTTCCGGACGGTAATTAGTTGGGTTTCAGTACCAGGGCTGTCCCATATGAATCGGCGTAAAAACGAACAAAATAGACCTAGACTAGCCATCTTTTTTGAAGCATAGAGTGTTTTTTAGACAAAATGGATAGCGTTAGCCTTTTACATCACTTTGACGACATGGACGATCCTCGAGTTGATCGGCGCAAGTTGCACGCCCTGCCCGATATTTTACTTATCATGTTTTGCGGTGTCATTTGTGGTGCGG
>NZ_JALBWM010000179.1 GCF_023895975.1 Microbulbifer okhotskensis | reverse complement strand
GTCATCTCTTTTTTGCTAATAGTAAAGAAATGACACAGAATTCTGAACACTACCTGTTGTCTCGATCGTAGTGTATTCTTTTCTTCCCCCCTTTTTTAGTAAGTAATAGTTAGCTTGGCTTCCCAGGTGAAAGGCCTGCTTTTCTACCGCATTCACTATTTTACCTGCTGACATTTGATCCCCTTTTTTTAAATCGTGAAAGTTCATCATTGCCGATTGGGCGGCAATAGAGGCGGTCAGTTGGGTGAAGAAAAAATACAGTCGAATAAGTTTGCGTTATCAACTGATTGCCTGAGGAGGAAGTGAGGCTTTTGGCCAGAGAAGCCCTTTCTTTGTCTCCGAATACCTTTACCTTTGGCGCTAAAGAATAATTTAAAACTTTATTCCTAATATTTCCGCACTTCCTTCTTATGGTTTCGGCATTAGATGTCGTTCACGCTTAGCGGGTAGTTGGTCGGCCCATGATCAGCGATTTGAGAATAGTTTCTAAATATTCAGTTGTTCAGTATCGCAAGTGAACTTGTGCCAGTGCATGTAAATTCTATTGAGAGTTTTTAATCAGCGTAAATAATTCTGCCAAACTCCCCTTTACTCAGGCATGTGACATGCCCCATAGGCTAGGGTTCGCAATTTTGTATGCTGACATGTTTCTGGTATCGATTCCACTTATGAGCCTTATTTCATAAATTCCTAAGAATAGTACCGGTAGCAGATAAAGGATTCCATTATGAAGAAACTAGAGCCTTTGGTGATAGTGATAATAGCGACTTTGAGTGGTGGTGTTGTAGCTAGTAATAATACGACACTGGTCGATCAGCAAGGAATGGGTAATACAGCCAACGCTAATCAAGTTGATCCTACAGCCATAAATAACCTGATCGATGTGACTCAAATTGGTGATGGCAATTTTTCATCATCTACACAGTCGGGAGATGCTGTAAGTAATACGATGATCCACAACCAAGAGGGTGTTGGAAATATGGCCGAATCCTTCCAGCAGTTTTTCACCGAGGTCAGCTCGATGGAAATAAATCAGGCTGGCGATGCTAACGACGTAGCTGCGGAGCAGTTTGAATCATTAGGCTCTACTCAAGAACTAAATCAATCTGGGCAGATGAACTTTATGGCTATCACCCAGACAGACACAGAAGCTTCCAGTATTGCAGTCACCCAAACTGGTGATATGAATGATGCGATAATTATGGGGCAAGTATTTGATATTTTGGGGAGTTCCATCACCCTGAATCAAATTGGCGATGATAATATGGCTCAAATTGGCCAGCAAAGTGTCGTAGAGCTTAGCTCTATTGGTGTGGATCAGGTTGGCGATCAGAACCTCTTTGTTAGTGAGCAAATAATGGGGGTTTTCTCTTCTACGATTAATGTCCTTCAGTCTGGGAATATGAATGAAGTTGACTCTGATCAGGAAAATGGAGTTACCGCCAGTACAGTTTCAATTACACAGGTCGGTGATGGTAACTTTGGTGGGTCGCTACAGGAAGACACTGTGAATGGAAGCACTGTCAATGTAAGCCAAGTGGGTGATGGAAACCTCGGTGGAGGCGTTCAGCTGGTAGCCGTCGATTCCAGTGTAGGTAGCGTGAGTCAGTCTGGCACTATGAATATGGGGGTTACCCAGCAGGCTGGGGGTACTTCTTTCGCTGTAGCAACCCTTACTCAGCTCGGTGAATCGAATGAAGCAATGCTTATGCAAATTACTGCAACTTCAGTAACAGCAAATTCGCTGCAAAATGGTATTAGCAATATGCTATCCATTTCACAGATGAGTAATGCGTTAAGTAATGCGACCACTACCCAGGTAGGTGATATGAATCAGCACCTGACAGAGCAGACACTTGATGCTCAAACAGCAATTGCAACGCAGAATGGTACTTTGAATATTGGCACTATTTTGCAATAGGTCTTATTTGAATTTGATAATCCGTTCCAGTCCTTGGTTTTGGGGGCGGGTTATTCAAGCATTTTTATGGTGCTCGAATTAAAGTAAATAACCTAACAGGTTTTTGATGGTATCTGCCTCTTGAAAGGCAAAGTGGCCGAAGAGTTGTGCCGGTTTATCTTAAGGTATAAAGCCTATTGTAAATAGTGGAGCTGGTATCTCCGTATAGTAATTTTGTCATATAAACGGAAAAGTTGAGTTAATTATGAAAGTTTGGATTTCGACTGCAACCCTGGCTTCACTTTTGGTGAGTGGCTACTCTATGGCAGGCAATAACTTGGCAGGTGTTGAGCAGGGTGGGTTTGGGCATCAGGCAACAGTGGATCAATCCAATCCTACCAGTACCAATAATACAGTCTCAGTAATGCAAACTGGGGATTCTCACCAGGCATCGGTTTTACAAGGCGCCCTTACGGATTTGAATACGGGCACGGTAGAGCAATTAGGATTAATGAATGAAGCTATTTTGGAGCAGATTGCAGAAGTGTCTGAGAGTACTGCCCTGATTAGTCAGACTGGGGATGGGAATTCTGGATGGGTGGTGCAGGATGATTTTGTGATTGCGGGAAATGTCAGTGTTATCCAGTCGGGCTCGATGAACGAAGGTGTTGCGGCACAGGTTGATACCGGGGGGATACTGGGTACCCTGGTTGTAACCCAGGTTGGGGTAGGTAATTATGCCCAGGCTATTCATGAAGATTTTGCCCAGTCAAGCGTTGGGCTGGTTAACCAGCAAGGAGAGGGCAATATTGCTGAACTCTTCCAGGGTGATATTACTGAGTTGGGTTTTATCAATGCTACGCAGAATGGCGTGCTTAATGAAGCTTATGTCGCTCAGGAATTTGTCATGTCTTCAACTATTTCAACGTTTCAAAATGGGAGTATGAATTACATTGAAGTTGGGCAGTCTGCGATGAGTGGAGGGACTGTTATAACTACACAGATGGGGGATGCCAATACTCATGCCACAACTCAATCGAATGATGGCCAAACGGCTATTGCCAATCAGGTGGGTAGTGGAAATACGGGGAATATTATGCAGTAGAATTTCAAGGCCATAAAATTCTGTCTGTCTTTGTTTTTGCTGATTTAGAATTTTTTAATTGTGAGTGAGGGTGCTGAATAGTTGTGAATGCTTCGTTGCTCTTGTGAGGGAATTCCCTGCTCATTTGTTTGTTCGGTAATTTGCGTGAAAAGGAATTTGCTATGAAGTTTATGAAGCCATTGGCCGCAGCGGTATTGGCCGTGATTCACTGTGGAGCTGTCGCCGACAGTAATGTCAGTAGTGTTTCCCAACAGGGCTCTATGAATACAGCCACAATTAATCAGTCTGATCCTACGGTTACAGATAATCAGATTGTGGTTATTCAAGATGGGGTGGGAAATGTCTCTGATGCGGAACAGTTGGATAATACCACTGACAGTCTGATTTCGCATATCCAGATTGGCGACGACAATGATGCGATGTCTCTCCAGGAGATGGATGTAAGTTTGGCTACCACAGCCATTAATCAACAGGGGGATATGAATGACGCGGAAACCATACAGGCAAATTCTATTAGTAATAGTACTATTTCAGCGGTACAGGTAGGTACAGATAATGAATTTGAATCCAGGCAGGATAGCCAGGTAAGTTCTAGTACGATATCTTCAGTTCAGGTGGGGGATACGAACTCGGTTAATCTGGACCAGATAGACTCTGTCGATTCAAGCACTATCAACGTAAGTCAAGATGGTGATACGAATGATATCGAAGCGGAGCAATCCACTTCAGTCTCCGCCAGCACTATGATTTTTACACAGGTTGGTGATCAGAATACTTTAGATTCGAATCAGTTTCAGGCATCGTCTGTATCCGCGAGTATTTTACAGGTGGGTACCTCCAATGATGCTGATATTGATCAGTTTGTAAATGTATCATCCAGCACTTCCAGCATAATTCAATCCGGTAGCGGTAATGTGGCATTCACGGATCAATCTAGTGATGTTTCTGGGAGTGGTATTAGTGTTTCGCAAGACGGTACAGACAATGATGCAGAGGTAAGTCAGGACGATGTTGTTTCTCTGAGCTTTGTTAGTGTTAGTCAAACCGGAGATATGAATGAAGCTGAAATAGACCAGGAGGGGGATATATCCTCTACTTCTGCTACCGTTGAGCAAGGTGGCAGTTCGAACAATACCGATATTAATCAAAGTAATTTTATAGACTCTTCAACAGCGACAGTATTTCAGAGTGGCGATGGCAACGACGCTCAGTTGTTGTAAATAGATGGGCCGATTTTATTGAGTACAATAACGGTGGACCAAAGTGGTTCCACCAATATGGTGGATGCCGAACAGGACGGCCTTATTAACAATAGTGTGATCGATATTACTCAGTCGGGAACAGATAATACCGCTGATGTTGAGCAGGATACCCTGGTTGATCTGAGTAGTGTGACGACATCGCAAATAGGTACGCAAAGCTCGCTGACCGTGTTACAAATGGATGTCACATCATCCAATATCACCATTACCCAAGATGGAGATATGAATATGGTTGATGTCAGTCAGGTTGGGGCTTTCAGTAGCGCCAGTACCACTTCTCAAGCTGGCACTTTAAATACTCATACCACCACTCAAGTGAATGATTTCCAAACCGCACAGGTAACGCAGGCAGGTACGGGGAATATGGGTATGATTATTCAGTAATTTTAAGCAACGAATGTTGAGGTAATTTGGTAGAGAAAAAAGAAGGTAAAGGGGGCGGATATGTTTCGGTCCACACCGAATTTAATATTGATCTTGATGATGATGATGATGATGATGATGATGATGAGTGGGTAAGTGGTGAGGCTGTAATTTAAATTGTGTAACTGCTCATGCCCCCATACTCTATACCGGAG
>NZ_JALBWM010000178.1 GCF_023895975.1 Microbulbifer okhotskensis | reverse complement strand
TATCAATGTGTTTCCGATTTATCTCGGAAAAATGCTGCCATTTGGCACACCGGGGAAATTTCCATACCCACTGCTGATTGCCGCCCCTCTATCAACTCCCTCCGCAACGCGATACTCGGACAGTGCGGTTAGCTTGCCCTACAAAGGAAATCGTCAAAATTTAAAATTGCGCAGTACCGATGGTAGCTGGATTACGCCCTACGTTTGGCCATATAGCTCTGGGAAAACCTTTCGCGATACCGGCGGGGATTACCCGTTGCTGCCGCTGACTCTCTACGACAACAATAATACCTACGGCGTGCTGCACGATATCCACTTTATTTCCGGCTTTGACAATGCAGCGGAGAATACCGTCTCGATAGAGTCAGAAACCCACACTGTATTTAGTGATGGCGCCTCAACCGGTTTAAATGATTATTACTGCATGAGGATACAATAATCATGGCTTACGAGACTGGTACTGTGAACTCCGCTACAGATCTGCTAGCAGTGATACAGAGCTTTGCGCAAAACAATGGCTGGACTTTAAACGGTAGCCTTTTACAGAAAGATGATGCTCATATCCAGCTTACTGCTAACAGTGACGACGAGTTGCAAATCACGGGGCTTCGCAATGGGGTAGATTCAGATCCAGATGCTTGTCCAAGGTACAGTCGTATCGCCTTTGACTCTGATACTTGGCCTACTAACGCCATCTACCATATCGTCGCATTTAATAATCCAGATACACTCTGGATGACAATGGTATCCGGTGTTACCGATCATTTTCATCTTGGCTTTGGCGCGTTGGAAAAAACAAGCAACTGGTCCGGCGGTCAGTGGTTCCACGCTCAGCACAGCCCCAATAATGCGAACAATGCCTGTTACTCTTTAGTGGACGGGGGCAGCTATTCCTATTGGGGAGGCGCTGCAGCGCGTGAGTGCGGTCTGTTTTGGACACAAAAAGATGGTAGGGCATGGGATAGCAATAACCACATCAGTAAAACCAGTTATTTGCATTGCGAGTTGCGCGGTTATATTTGGGAGTCTACCTATTCGGCTAATGATAAGACTGACTTAAATGCAGTACACGGCCCGACAATATTTACCCCTATCCACAAGAACAACCCGAATAGCTTTAATGGCCAGACCGTATTAACCCCATTTAATTTATTTTTGCAGAATACCGATGGCCACTATATGGCTATTGGCCATGTGGGCCACGTCCGCTTTGTCAAACTCACCAACTACAATCCAGGCGATATTCTCACCGTGGGCAGTGATCGGTGGAAGGTATTTCCCTGGCATCGCAAAGACTCTGATAACCCCAATGGCAGTTCTCCAGGGTATTCGGGAGGTACCACTTCTACGGGCGTACTCGGCGTTGCTGTGCGCTATGACGGGCCTTAACCGTGGCTCAATTAAGCGGATTTTTTCAAGGCCCATCGCAAAACTGGGCTACCGACCACCTCAATATGGTGCCTCTGGATACCTTGGGGGATGCACTGCATGAGGAGCGCGCGGTCTCGGTTATTTCTCCAGGTAAAAGCGGCACTATCAATCGCACCCAATTTGAGGCTCCCCGACGCAATCTTTCCGGTACCAAGACTAGCGGCTTTGCCGATGACTATTACCACCAAATCCATATCAGCCCCACCAGCCTGGAGGTGGGCAATATCTCCTCCGCGCAAACCCACCAGGTCACCGTCTGGAATGCCTACCTGGAACCGCGCACACTGACAGATTTAAGCAGTGAAAATGCCGAAGGCATCACTATAGCCGGGCAACCCAATCCGCCCCTGGTATTTAGCGCACTACAGGAGCGGGTGTGGGATCTGCAGATTTTGACTGATGGCCCCGCCACAATCAGTGCCGAAATCACCTGGCAATTTGCTAATGGAGATTTGGCCCTGTTACCAATTTCCGGCAATCGGGTGATCGCTTGGCCTTTCGCCCCGGATTGGAGCCAGGGCGTGCATGAGATGTTGGAGTGGCTCACCGATATTTTGACCAGCCGTACCGCTGTGGAACAGCGCCGTGCATTGCGGGAATTCCCCCGGCGCTTTTACAGCTTTCAGACTCTGGCCGAAGGGATTGACCGCACCCTCCTGGACCTGGCTTTATTCGGCTGGGGCTCACGGGTTTTTGCTCTGCCAATTTGGCACGATGTACAGCTGCTGCCAGCGGTGGCGGTAGGCAGCGAGGAAATTATCTGCACTACGGAATACCGCGATTTTGCCGCCGGTGAAACCGCATTGCTTTTGGGGGAAAGCGCCAGCCAGTACGAAGTGATTAATGTAGAGGCAGTCCAATCTGATCGATTGCTATTAGCTGACCCGATACAGGGTGACTGGCCCCAGGGTACCCGCCTATACCCCATGCGCAACGCGCGCTTGGTGACCCAGCCGCAAATGCAAAAGCGTTCCGGTTCGACAGTGCGCACCGAAGTGGAATTTTTGCTGGAGGAGCCCACAAGCTGGCCCACCGATTCTTTACCCAGTTACCGAGGATGGCCGGTGCTGGAAGTTCCAGCGGCGGAAAGTAATGACCTAAGCAGCGCCTATATTCGTCTGCTGGATTCCATTGATAACGGCATCAGTAACCCCGCGATCAATGAGCCGATAGAACTGGGGTTTTCACTCCAATCCCACCGCTGGTTAACCTTCGGCGCTGAGGAGCGTGCCGCACTGCGCAGCTTTATATATACGCTTTGCGGCCGTCAAAAATCAGTATGGTTGCCCACCTGGATGGAAGATCTGCAGCTGTTGGAGCCACTTGCGATCAATAGCAGTAGCCTGGATATCGCCCAGGTTAACTACGTGCGCCTGGCTGCATTGTCGGAAGGCCGCCGTGATTTGCGTATCGAACTACACGATGGAACCTCCTGGTATCGACGCATTACCGATTGCGCGGAAGTGGATAGCCAGACCGAACGCCTCGCCCTCGATAGTCCACTGGATCGCGCCTTCGATCCCGCAGAAGTACGTCGCATCAGTTTTATGGCCCTGGTGCGGGCCGATAGCGACCGGATGGAACTGAACCATATCACCGATATTGAGGGCGCAGCCTCAGCCCAAATTCTATTCCGAGGAGTGCGCGATGAGCTTTAACAGCCGCGAGATTTCTATCGCCGATGGACTGCCGGTGCGCCTGTATGAATTTGTCCTGGGGTCGCAGCGCTTGCTGTACACCAATGCTCAACTGGGTGTAGCCCACAACCTACAAACTTATATCAGTTGCCCCGGTATTTCCGACGATGGTATCCGCCAAACCGGTGAGGCCAGCGCCGACTTGCTCACCATCACCGCGCCTTTAAATTTTGCCCTGGTTAGCCTCTACCTGGTTTACCCGCCCTCTATCCCGGTCAGCGTTACCGTGTATGACAAACACCTGGGTGAAGACGACGCCCTGGTGGTGTGGGTAGGAGAAATTGCCGATGTCACCCGCCGCCGCGATCAGCTCAATCTCGTATGCGCGCCGCTGTCTTCCAGGGATACCACCGGGTTGCGTTTAACCTGGGGGAGAAACTGCCCGCACACGCTTTATGGCGACGACTGCGGCGTAGATAAAGAATTGCACCGCGTGGATGCTGTGCTTGCAGAAGTGACGGGCCTCACTCTGGTGGCCTCGGAATTTGCCGCTTTCAGCGATGGCCATTTTAGTGGTGGATTTGTCGAGTGGCTCGCCCCCAGCGGCATTCTGGAGCAACGCGGTATCGACAGTCACAGTGGCACCAATATTACATTGTTAGGAGGTAGTCTTGACTTGGTAGCAGGGCTGGACCTCCGTGCCTATCCAGGATGTGCGCGGGTGATATCGGTGTGCGATGAAAAATTTAATAACAGCGAAAACTGCGGTGCAGTGCCCGGACTCCCTGGCATATCCCCATTCGATGGAAACCCGGTTTTTTAAGAGGGCAAAACTGTGAATTTTCTAATCCAGATTGCAGTGATGATCGTCGCCGCCTACGTATCGGCAGCACTCAATAAGCCCCCGAAACCCAAACCGGCAGCACTCACCGATTGGGATTTTCCCACCCCCGACGAAGGCACCCGCCGCGCCATTATTTTCGGTGATTGTTGGATGAGTAGCTGGATGGTGCTGGGTGTTGGCAATTACCGCACCCGCCAGCTGAAACTCGATAGCGGAGGCAAAAAGTGAGCCGCAAAAAACTGGTGATAAAGCCGCACCATATCCACTTGGCCGGGCTCTGTATAACCGGCGCGCGGCCCTGGTTTGCCCATCACAATCTGGAGATGGCAGATCTGCGTCGTGGCCGCATTACCACGGAAACCCTTGCCGCCACTGGCGACGCACTGGCCCAGCGGGTAATCGACGCTGCACGCAAGGAGGATGAAGATGGGAGGCAGTAGCAGTAAACCCCGTGTAATTGCATATTACTTTGGCCTGCACATGGGCATCAGCGGCAGCGAAAACGATGAAATGGTGGAGGTTCAGGTCGGTGGCCTTACTGCCTGGCAGGGCTTGGTAAGCAGCAGTCAGGAAATCTACATTGATGAGCCAGATCTATTCGGTGGCAAAGAGCGCGAAGGCGGTATCCAGGGCACTATGGATGTAATGATGGGTGAGGCGGACCAGCCGGTAAACTCAAAACTCCAAGCCATGCTCGGCGGCCTAGTGCCGGCCTTTCGCCGCTGTTGTACCTTGTTCTATGACGGCATGATTAGCGTCAGCAATCCCTACCCAAAACCCTGGACTTTCCGCTGGCGGCGCGCACTTAAAGGCTGGGATGGTGACGTCTGGTATGCAGATAAAGCCAAGATCCTGTTAGACGATGACAATATCCACGCGATGAATCCCGCCCATATCCTGGTGCAGTGCAATACCGACCGCCGCTGGGGCCGTGGACTGCCGCGCGACCGCCTCGACCTGGACAGCTACCAAGCCGCAGCCGACCAACTGCACGCCGAGGGATTTG
>NZ_JALBWM010000177.1 GCF_023895975.1 Microbulbifer okhotskensis | reverse complement strand
CTCCGGTATAGAGTATGGGGGCATGAGCAGTTACACAATTTAAATTACAGCCTCGCTATGATGGCTTGAACATTAAACATCAGCCCAGTGGAGCTGGCTTTCAATATGCTCTTGTGCTGCTTCTGGCATGGGGCAGCAACATACTCCAAGGACATTAAACCGGCGAGCGCTGACCGCTCAACAATTTCAGGATTACCCTCGGCAGCCACTCTCTGCATGGCAGCTAGGAGCTGGATTGAAGCGGTGTTAATACGGCGTTCAGAAAAAGGCTTACAAAATACATAGGAGGGAATGAAATAATCTGGGTGTGCGGTGCTGAAAGCAATTAGCAGGTCAAAGGAAATGTCTGTTTTATCCCCGCCTTCAAGCTTCCCATAAGTTTGCCGGCTAATGCCCATTTTTTTTGAAAGCTGCTCTTGAGTCAGCCCGAAGATTTTTGTGCGGATTTCCCTGAGAATTCCTGGGAAGCGTTCATAATCGATTTTTAAACTACTACTCATACAACAAAATCATAAATTGACCATATTCCCTTTACATTTTAGCCCCTTTTTGTAAGGGAATGGTCCAAAAGTAGTAGTTATAGTACGGCTATCTGACGGAAACTGAATAAATAACAACCTGTCTGGAGCGAGGATACGATGTTTCTACCAATGGATAATGGAATTACATCATTTGGTGCTTATGAGGGAACAGCCGAGCAATCAGAAACACTTATTGCTAGTGAGCGTTGGTTCCCTATAAATAAGGCCACCACTGAGGGCAGAGAAACCGCTGAGGATTTAGTCTCAAGCGGCTTTGCATATGCTGGTGTGCAGAGGGATATAACGTACTTTAACGACTGTGCTGAGTTAGATGAACTGCTTGGCCTGGATGAGTACGACAAGGGGGAGGCAGAAGCAGTTGCCTCTGTTTCTAATCGGCACTCAGGTCGCATAAAATAGCCTTGCTTAGCGATTGTTGGGTGCGTATCATCCACGCAAATTTTTACTGACTGCTACCTAGGCGGTGTAACTGAGCGGGATGCTCTAATCACTTAAGGAAACCAACAGATGAGTCTCCACAATCTTTCTAGGGCAATTGAGGTTGTCGTTTCAGAAACGAACCCCAGAGTGACTGCAAGGCATGTCATTATATTCTTGATGACAGCTGAGGCTGGAAATGAAGGACTGACTCAGCAAACGATTATGGATTTTTTCGGTGATGAGATGCCGAAGGGTTCCATAAGTAAAGTAACTAAGCGCCTGCAGAAAATTGAAGGCGCTGATGGTGAAGGTAATGTTCGCCTTGGGTATGACCTTATTCGTTGGATAGATGATAGGAACGCGATTGAAGGTGCCTATGGTTACTTTCTTCTGACCGAGAAAGGCAAGCAAATTTATAAGCAAGTGAAGAGGCTTGTAGGGTAGGCGATGAACGCCTTCCTTTGGGTTCAGGTCGCACATAATAGTGCTAATAAGTACGCCATGAGGAGTTTCAGGATGATTGAGTTAGGTAAAGGGATAAGACGTGAGAAGCTAAAGAATGGGCAAGTGGTATACAAGCTCAATAAAACCTACAAGGGTGGGCGTATCAAGGCAACCTGTGATAGTGAGCAGAGATGTCGTGAGATCTATCTGAAAAGGGTGAGTGATATTGACTCAGGTAAAGACCTGGGGAAAATTAAGGAGGTGGAAAAGGGGCGTGAAAAGCTGACTATGCGCGACCTCTTTAAGCGTGCTGAGCAACACCCTAAGGTTTGGAAGCACAACTCAACCAACGTGAGCCGCAACACTACTGAGCGCTCCCTGGAAATGATGGGTTGGTGGAACAAATCACCTTTTGAGCTGACAGCGGAGGATTACCTGGACTTCATTGAGCGGTGTGAAAAGCAGGGTAATTCGCAGAACACCATTAATCATAAGCTGGCCTACCTCAACGGGCTTTTCAAAGTTGGCGTATTGCTCCGCTTCTTCTCGGAGGTTGATGTTGTTTTCCCGGTGACAATGCAGGGTGCAGTGAATGAGGACGCTGCCAAGACTCGCTTTGCTTGGGACGATGGAACTGTTAAACGCTTTGAAAATGTAATGATGCATGTCTCACTGGATTGGCAGGCACTCTTCTTGGGTTTGCTCAACACAGGGATGCGGCCTGCCGAAATGAACAGTTTAAAGATCGGTAGCATTGATACTAAGTCCTGGCGCGTCACATTTTTACGGAAAAAAAAAGGGGTAAGAAGGTAGAAGCTCAGTTGCCGGTAGTTAGCCAGTTGAAGCCTGTCTGGGGAGCGTACATTAAGGAGCGGTTAGAGGGCGGAGCGAGCTTGGATGACGCTTTTATTACAGGGTTGCGGCATGAGCGCTCAAGAGCAGATGCTTTTAACACTATAAAAGAGATGATGGGTGTGTCTGATGGGAGTGTCACCTATACGCTTCGTCACACATGCTGTACGCGCTTAATTAAGAGGGGGGGTAAATTTTGTCACGGTGATGAATTGGATGGGGCATAGCGCTATCCAGACGACAATGAACTATGTGCATTTCTCGCCAGAAATGTTTAATGAGGTTGATGCAAAGATCAGTGGTGAAGAAGTTTCAAGGGGTAGTTTAAAGGAGGGGGAAGTGGTGCCCGAGGCCGGACATCTAGGTAGTTTTGCCTATAGAGCTTATAGGCGCCAGTCCGTTCCATATTATTGATTTTAAAGGATATTTTGAGTTTTTTTATCCCTTGTGCTTGTCAGGACTTTGCAGCTAGGAGCAAAATACTGCACCAGATTTGCACCAAGGAGATAGGGAGCATGGCGACATTTGTTAAGCGCGGGAAAGCGTGGCGCGTTCAAATAAGGCTTAGTGGCCATTCTGTTAGTGGCACCTTTGATACTAAGAGGCAAGCCCAAGCCTGGGCCCAGGATACCGAATTTCAGATACGACAGGGAACCTATGGTAAGCCACAGGCAGGAACTTTTGGCGACCTGATGGAACGTTTTGCTGAAACAGTATCCCCCGGCAGGGCTGGCGCAAGATGGGAGGCGATCAGGCTCAATAAGCTTCAGGCAGATCCAATATCCCAAGTCCCTTTATCAGACCTCAAAACGCAACACTTTGCGGAGTTTAGGGACCGGCGCCTTGCCTCAGTATCTGCAGGGTCCGTAAACCGAGAAATAAATCTATTAGGCGGCGTATGTCGCTATGCACTGAGAGAGTGGCATCTTCTTGATCACCATCCAATTCAAGGGCTTGAGCGACCGAAAGACCCACGCCCACGGGATCGCCGTATTAGTGATAATGAAAAGGATCGAATCCTTAGGGCCCTAGATTGGCGAGAGGCTACGCCTCAAAACCGAGGCCAGGAAGTTGCTTGGGCGTTTCTGGTGGCTTTAGAGACAGCATTAAGGCTGGGGGAAATACTGGCATTAACCCGCGCGGATCTGGATTTGCCGGGACGATTTGTCACGGTGCAGACATCAAAAAACGGGGACAAGAGAAATGTGCCGCTATCTCTGCGGGCGGTTGAACTGTTTTCTATGGTGGCGGATAGAGCGGGAAACTTCTTGGGGGTCGGGCGAGATGTGGCGAGCGTACTGTTCCGGCGCGCCCGAATAGATGCAGAGATTGAGGATTTACGCTTTCACGATTCCAGGCATGAAGCGTTGACGCGGTTAGCCAGAAAGCTCGATGTGTTAGATTTGGCGCGTATGGTGGGGCATCGAGACCCGCGCTCCTTGATGATTTACTACAACGCTACTGCTACAGAAATTGCATCGCGCCTAGATTGAATTGTGGTCTAGGCGCGATGATAACTGCCGCCGCTAAGCAATCTTTCGCGGTCTCCCAGGTCCAGTTTTCTTGGAGGGTCTTTGTTTCTTGGCCCATTCGCGGACCTCTTCAGAGACCCACCGGCGACCACTTACTCCAAAGATTTTGAGCGGCTCGGGGAATTGAGGTTTAGCGGACAACCTAAAGACTGTGGACTCACTACAGCTTAGGTAGCCAGCTATATCTTCACTGGTCCAAAGCCGGGTATTTGCCCCTCGGAGTGCTGCAGTGATCGTGTCAACAATGGTTTCTAGTTCACCCATTTTAAGTAAGCTCCTTAGTTTTTAGCGTTTCACCAGGGCAAAACCCTGGCCGTTACGTGTGAGTGCGCCTGCCTGTTGCAGGGCTTCGAAAACGGGTTTAACGGTTCGGTATCCGCCGCTTACGATGGTGCTGATATTGCGCAACACCGGGCGGTTGCCGAATTCACCGGCGTGGATACGTTGGGCCAGCTGCCTTTGTTCTTCGTTGAGGTGGCTGATGTGGTCTGGCTGTTGTTCTACTGTTTCGGGCTGTTGAAACGGTTGCGAAACGCGTTTACAAACCGTTGCAGCAGCGTTAAACGCGAGCAACGCAACCAATCCCACGATGTCAGTGATGATCGCCAATGCCAGAAAACCGATATGCTGAAGCCGCGCGGGGTCTGCGTTTAGGGCGTTGGCCAGGCTGTTAAACGCACTGTGTGTACTGGGGGTTTGTTCGATGGTGGATAGCTTTGTGATCAGCTGGGTGCGCTCAGTTTCCAGTGTGGATAACTGGGCAGCGGTATCGATGGCGCGCTGGCGGTAGCCGTTATTGGCATCCATGTTGATCAAGCCGTTTAGGGTGTTTATTTGCTGTTGCAGACTGTTTAACTGCTGTTGCAACGCTTGGTATTCCAGGCTGTTGCGGGTGCTGCGCTGTTGCTGTTTCTCGCTATGGGTGGCGAGAAATCCAACCGTTGCAACAATGCTGATCATTACCAGCAGGGGCCAGAGGAAGAGCAGGGCATAGCCGCTCTTTTGCCCCTGGCTGCACAGCCACAAGCCGAGAGGGGCGAAGCTGAATTTGCACAGCTCCAGGGCCACCGCAGTGGCGCCGGCTACCAGTTGCCCGCCGAGACCTGCGGGCATGGATATCCACAGCTGCACGGTAAATGCGAGGC
>NZ_JALBWM010000176.1 GCF_023895975.1 Microbulbifer okhotskensis | reverse complement strand
TCTGGCCGTGGTTCCTACCTATTTCGCCCCCTAAAACTGTCCGAAGTATTGTTAAGGGAAGCAACATTCGATTCAATCTATGCCTACAACATACGCTGCTGAAAATCTTCCCGCCGGCCATGCCAAGCTTTTTGTGGCCAATATCTCAAAAAGATTAACGCGAATGGCTATTATACAATTAATGCGAGTATCATTCGGAGATTTGAAAGGTTGCGTTAAAATATTTAGATAATCCAGGCTGCCGAAAATACTGAGTACACTAGAGCGTAGGGCAGGCAGCGAGGGTGCGGTTGCGTGCAGCTCTTGCAAAGGACTAAGGCCATTCTCGGCAAGCTGCACCTAACATCTGCAGTCTTCAAGGTTCGAAGAGATATTACGGGATTTTTTAGAGGCTCCTTAATTCGTTGAAGGCCAGGGTATTGATGTATTGGGTGAAACCATGGGTTGAGGTGGTTGGTTACGACTACTGAGAACTCGGGTGCCTGATCGGTAGTACTTCAGGTATAGAGGGCATCTTCGGTATTTAATCGGTGTTCATACCTTATGTGGTTTTAACCAATTCCTATTCTTCTCTTCCACTGTTTGAGTAGGTGAGCTTCCAGGCTTATATTGCTACTTAATCTCGAAAAGCCCTAAGAGTAGATCACGACGGCCTATATCTTGTGTGTAAAATGTCCATTGATCATTATCGCCGCGTACGCCAAAAACACGGGCACAGGTATCATAATATGAAGTTCCTGCTTTCATCTGTTTTTTCTTGAATTTTGTACCTTTTTTCCCTGTTTTGGGGCCGCCAATGGATAGCCTCCTTACTCTTGTTACTTCAGGCGTGTTCACCTGGTTTTCCAGATCATCCCTCTGTGCGCTACCTTCAATCGTGCCACCTTTAGAAACATCGCCGGCAACATGAATAACCGTGACACTTTTGCTTTGATCGTCATGGTATTTGAAGGTCATTCGACAATTGCTGAGGTGAGAAGTTATAAAGTAGGGGGGCTGTTACTGTCCAGATTTACAGGTACGGCTTTTTGACGTGCCCAGGTTAGATAGGTTGCTTTTTTTCCTGAATTTTCGCTCTTCACCATCATTATCTTATTGGGCTTTACAAATTCAAAATCGAATCCCGTTTCATAAGCCCCAGCCTTAACATCAAACGCTTCTGTATTGAAATCAAGCTCATAAGTTTTGAAGGCTTGCTCTATATCGCTGTCTAGCAGGCTCAGGAACTCATCATAACTAGGCATATCTATCTCCATTTATTGTCGAACTAATTGAATCAATCGATTTATGGTCGCCTGTTGGGCGGGCAGATGTTTTTTTATAGTATCGGATAATTTAATTTATTTAATTATGAATGACGATATAAAGCCATCTCAGCGAAGTTAACATACCCATAGGTTTTCCACTACTGGAATCTGGGCGCCAATTTAAGTAGCTCGATTTTTATTGGGTTGTCGTGCAGATGTTTTTTAAATGCAGCAGGTTTTCAACTCTCAGTTAAATTTAGATTAATCAAATCCAACCGTTTAAATGATGCAATATCTACAGATTCGTTTCTATACTAGGGGTTTGTAGTAGCGCGATACTTTGGATGAGTGAGGTAGAGTCGTATAGAATTGAGAAGTTTCGAGAAGTTTCGAGAAGTTCCTAGGGTAGATAACATCCATGGTTTGTGGGATGCAGTGCAGAAAAATAGAATTGCATTTTTCTGCTAACTTATCGTGTAAGGAATATCAGTTTTTAATTTTTGAAGAATTTCGGCTATGAGTTGAGTAAATGGGTAGCCACCGTCTAGACGTCGCCGATATTTTCACAGATAAAATTCACACAGAGCTTTATTTTTGGAATTTGGTATTTGCTGCGTTCGTACAGGAGGAATATACCAATATCTCCACCGGGACTGACTGAGACTTTGCCCTCGCACGGTACTTGTATAAGTTCTCCGGAGTCCAGGTAATCACAGATGCTCCATGAAGGCACGCAGAACATTCCGCGATGGTTGAGTGTGGCAGCTGTCAGGGCTTTGCCATTGTTGCTGATTAGCTTGGGGGAAAGTTTGAGGAGTTCCCAGTTTTCATTGTTGCAAATATACCAGTCGATAATCCCCCGTGGCCCGCGATATTGCAAGGTGGCAAGAGATTCGATCGCGGATTTGCTTAGGGGTAGTTTTTGCTCCATATCGTGGATAAAGTGTGGCGTAGCTACCACGGTAAATTCATTATTGGACAGGCGCTTGGCTATAACATGCTCATTTGGTGCAAAACCGCCGCGAATAGCGATATCAATGGGATCTTTACCCAGCTGCGCTAAGTCATCGCTATAGCTCAGGTCGAATACAATATTGGGGTAGAGTTTGGCAAATTGTTCCAATAGGGGGGTTAGATGCTGCTCTCCAAACGTGGGGAGGCAGCTAATTCGTATCAACCCGCTGGGGGCTTCAAACGTTTGGCTTACTAGCTCATCGGCCTGCTCCAGCTGGCGCATGGCTTCACTTACCATCGAGTAATAAAGTTTACCCAGCTCTGTAACCTTGACCTGGCGGGTGCTGCGTTGTAGCAGGTCGATTCCTAGAGACTGCTCCAGATCCCGTACGCGTCGGGAGATGGAAGAGGCGGGCACGTCGAATTCTTCGGCAACAGCGGTAAAATTACAGAGTTCTGCAACCCGCTTAAAATAGCGTAATGCCCGAATTTTATCCATAGTGACCCTTTTTACACGAGAAGTTGCTAGTAAAATCCCTTAATTATTGTCTAAATGACAAAGGACTTCTATCCATATATGACTGTTTCCGGTAGTTAGTAGTCGGCATTATCACTTTCATTCTATGTTGAACTGATCGTCAGGAAGATTTATGAAAGCGTTGAGAATGGTACGTTACGGAGATATTGAAAGCAGTCTGGAGTTTCAATTTGCAGATGTAGCCAATCCCGGTGCCAAAGAGGTAGTGGTTCGTGTACGTGCAGCCAGTGTGAACCCCGTAGACAATATGGTTCTGCGCGGAGACTTAAAGTCGGTTCGCAAGGAAGTGTTTCCGGCGGGAGTTGGCAGGGACGTAAGCGGTGAAATCGTTACTGTGGGCGGGGAAGTATCGGACTATTGTGTTGGGGATCAGGTATTTGCTCGGGTTGGGGAGGAGCACGTAGGCACTATCGCTGAGTTCATTACCGTTGATGCATCGCACCTAGCGCCGAAGCCGGTGAACCTCTCCCACGAGGAGGCGGCGGCTATACCGTTGGTGGCACTGACCTCTTATCAGTCACTGATCGAAGTTGCCCGCTTGAAGTCTGGCGATAGAGTGCTGATCCACGCCGGTTCTGGTGGTATCGGCTCGATGGCCATTCAGTTGGCAAAATCCTTCGGTGCCTATGTGGTAACAACTACCAGTACGGCTAATGTTAGGTGGGTAAAAGAGCTGGGTGCGGACGTTGTTATTGATTACAAAAAAGAAGACTATCTCAAGCGAACATCTGATGTGGATGTCGTATTCGATACTTTAGGGGGGGAATATGCTTTGGATGCCTTTAAAGTTATTAAAACGGGTGGACGTGTAGTCTCTATCTCCGCTGCCCTTGACCCGCAGAGCGCTGAAGAGCTTGGCTTGGGCTGGTTTATCCGTAAAATTCTGGCTCTTAAATCGCGTAAGTTGATAAAAGCGGCCAAGGCTAAGTCTGGGCTTTACCGGATGGTTATTATGCAAGCAAATGGGAAACAGCTACGAGAGCTGGGAAATCTTTACCAGGATAATATTATCTCTCCGGTAATTGATAAGGTTTATCCTTTTGAGCAGAGTAAGGAGGCGTTTTCCTACTTGGCCACTGGTCGAGCCAAAGGCAAGGTGATTATTTCACTGGGGGAGCCGGCTATCAGGTAGTGTTCCCAACAGTTAAGTAAGTCGCTTCATAGCTTGGGTGTGTATTGAAAACAATAATCTTATATGCAGGGATTGATGATCGGACTATTGCCTGTTGTAAATTTCCCCCTGATTTTGGGTACGATTCATAACCTCATAAAGCGAAGAGGTAGAGGGGCAGACAAATACGCCCCCCTATTTACCTTACCCTTCAGTTGTATCTTTGGCTGTTTCTTCTTGTTTAAATATACATCCAAGTCATCCAAATGATTGCCCTAGCAGTGGCTTTCTCGCTTTTTGAAAGCTGTACTGCCTTCTTTTCACTTTTGCTCTTGATTCCTACTTTGATGCCACTGGCATGTATGCGGCAAATTAGTCGCTGACAGTAGTGACAAAAATGGTTTGGTAAAATATTGACGCAAGATTTCCCTTTGACATATTTTGCTTGCCTATGATAAGGCCAAGCCTAGGGAAGGGTTATCGCTTGGTTCTCGTGAGTCGTCTGATGGGCGATCCTCAGTACATTCTGCCGTACGGCAATCATCGGTAAGTTCGCTATTTTTAAGGGCCAATGTAGTTGAGCCTGCCCACTGTACCCCGGTGATCATTGAGTTCAAATTCTGCACATGACTTTACAGCTTTCCATACACACCGGCCGGCCCAGCTTAGGTTGCTCTTGGATCGTTATTATCTTCACTTTCAGTGTGTGAGTTTGCCATGAGCGGAATCGAGTTAACTCAGAACGAAATCCACCAAACAACGGCCATAACGGATCTTGGATTGGTACTGGTGGCAGCGTTTGGTGTGTTTTACCTCCTGAACTTTGTGAAGATAGTTTGCTGGAAACGATATGTTTGGATTCATTTTTTTCTCTTGACGTTCATCACTTCACTAACGGCCTCTATATATCACGGGCTTGTGTTGTCCCCAGTTATTCAAACCGGCATATGGTATGGGGTGCTTTTGTTATTTGGGTTGCTTATTTCAGCTTTTGTGTTGGCGGTTATTGCTGACTTGATGGGTGAGGCAGTCTCGCGGCGTGCTATCCCGGCAGTTTTTTCTATCTACCTGGTGACCCTTGCTATATCTCTATTCGTCAGCGATAAGTTCCTTGTTTTCTCGTAACTATTCAGTACTAACCTCAAAAAATTTGAATTTGTCCAATAAAAGCCTAGG
>NZ_JALBWM010000175.1 GCF_023895975.1 Microbulbifer okhotskensis | reverse complement strand
TATCCGGCCTTGGTTCCTACCTATTTCGCCCCCTAAAACTGTCCGAAGTATTGAGTGCTTACACAAGAAATAATGCCGCGACTGCAGTCTGTGGTGCTCCAGGAATTACAATTCCTATTGGGGGCGGCGCAAAAGGCCTGCCCGCAGGTCTGGAACTGGACGGACAGCCTGGCGGTGATTTGACGCTGCTTGCGATTGCCAAAGAAGTCGAACAAACCCTTAGAGCTTCAGGGTCACTCGGTGATTAATCACTCAACTAACACACCGACCACATTCAATGCTCAATACCTGATAATCGCATAAAAAATGAGTGAAATACTCAGCTAAGGTACAACCCAGATATTGGCTGCAAGAAAAAAAACAACAGGTAAAGATCTGATATTTTATCCCGCCAGGAAAAACCCACAAAAAATTTCATACGAAATCTAGATGTCGCTATTTTCATCTTTGGATTTCCTGAGGTTTTTCATCGCATTACTCAACAACTTATCTATCTCGCCACTCTCCCTTAAACTCTCAATCGCCATATTGAGCTGATTGAGCAATTTTTGATTACCTTTTTTTACACCAATAGCGAAAGGTTTTTCATCAAACTCTCCGCTAATATCAACGAGCTTATATTGGGTCGGATAGGCCGAAGCTTCGCGTAGTAGAACCAAATTAATAATATCGTTTGAGACAGCATCTGCATTCCCACTTCTTAGAGCTTCAAGGGTTGCCGAGCTTGTAGGTACAACAATCAAACTAGCCCCGTCCAAAGATGAAATAGCTGAGCGCATACGCTTTAGAGATAAGGAACCTTTGGTGACGGCAATTCGCTTCCCTTGCAAATCGGCAAGGTCTTCTATTTTACTTCCTTTAGGTACAAGCAGTCCCTCACCGGTTTCATAATAAGGAATTGAAAAAGCTACTTTTGCCCTCCTTTCTGGTGTAATCGTAAATTGTGATACCACCATATCTACGGTACCCTCTTGAAGTACTTTAACCCGATCCTTGTCCGATACACGAACTAGCTCTACATGACCGGGCTCGCCAAATAACTTCTCCCCAATTGCCTTAGCCAAATTGGGTTCAAAGCCTCCTATATCACCAGATTTTGGGTTCCTGTATGCCAGCCCAGGGATATCCTCAGTTATTCCTACCCTCAGTTTTTTCTTGCCTAAATCGGCTCTTACTTCTTCGGCGCAGAAAGCCAACACCATCATCAGACAACATAGAAAACGCGACACAAGACACACAGCAAAACCTTCAAAGTAAGTTATTTATCGATTCACATTAGTACTAAATACAACCATACATCACGAGTTTCAATTTAGAGGGAAAAATAAGCCCAGGTAGGATTTACAAAAATGGGGAGCCATGCCTTTAGCAACCCCAGCGATCAACCAAAGCGGGGAAATACCGGTAACAGATCAAATAGATACATGCTCAACCTGTACGCAAGGCCACTCTCAACAATCAAATGGACAATTCATACACCATAGCCCGCCACTTGCTTTTGATAACTAGGCGGAGCCGCCAGTAGGATGGATCGACTGCGGCAATACTTACTCGCCACATCACTGGAATACGCCGCCCAACCCCAATTACTGGACAGGTGGCTTTTCATCTATGCGCCCAACGGCACACTCCGTGGTCGACAGAACTGCCAACGCAGCTCTCCAGGCAGCCTCCTCCCCATAAAGTTTTTTCTGCAAATAGGCAGTGATCATCACCTGAAGAACGGCTATATGATCGGGGTTATTATCCTCCCTATCGATGACACCATATCCATTGATTCCACCGAGTAAATGCTTGGCCCCGGTGAGCGTCAATAGGTACTCAGCGCCCACTCCTAACGTAAAAGCATCGGTAAACCAGTCCGGCCCGCGGATACTTAATGGGGAATCATCCTGATCCGCAGCTACAACCAAGCTGGGATGAACCATTTCAGTAAAACTGGGATTCATAAAGGAAAAGTGCTCCGCGGCAAAGGGAGATAAATTTTCTCCACCCATGCCCGGTGCACAGAGCAAAACACCAGCTTTAATACGTACATCAGACATATCCAGACCTGGTTTGTTATCCGCACCTAATACCCGAGCCCCCAATAGCATTCCCACCGTTTGCGCGCCGTAGGAATGGCCAATAGCCACTATACGCTCCTTATCCAGACGCCCTTGCAGTGATGGAACCGTCTTTTCTATACGATCCAGTTGATCCAGTGTATTGGTCATATCAGACACTCGATACTGCCAAATCTCCGAGGTGCGCGAATCATCAAGAGACAGCCCTGAAGAACTGGAGTCAAGAAATATAGGCTGCAACACAACAAACCCGCTAGAAGCCAGATATTCAACCAACGGTGCATACCCAAATGATGGCGATTGATATCCGTGAGCAAAAATAACGATGGGCAGATCATTACCCGCTACCGGCGCAGTAATACGCACTTTAAGCGTCTGCCCCCTTTTCTTATCAGAAAGGGATACAGAATCGAAAGTTATAAAAGCCTCCCGCCTACTCTCGATTTTGGCTGAGACTGAATTTATAGATTTCATTGATTTTTTCCCCAGAATAATGACATTCTGCCAATAGAGTTGAATTGAAAATGGTTTACAAAGAAAAAACAGACCGGGTTATAAAGAGAACCTTTTTTACCAAGACATGGGTCCACCAAAGCTCGAAAAGGTGCCAGAGCGCCCTTGGGCGCCCGAGAGAGCAATACGTACCGCTTCCCGTGCACCCTGCTCTACCGTTTGTGAACCCTCAAAATTATTCAGGCCCGTACAAGTGAATCCCGGGCAAACCGCATTAACTTTGATATTGGATTTTTCAAGGTCGATGGAAAAAGCCACTGTCACTGCGTTGACCGCCGTTTTAGAAATAGAATAAGTGCCAAACATTGAGCGCGCAGGATTTGTAGGATTGGAATGACTGCCTAGCGATCCCGCACCACTGGATACATTGACTATCCTTGCTGCCGGTGACAACTTGAGCAATGGCAGCATGGCCTGGGTAACCGCAATAACACCAAATACATTGGTTTCAAATACTGAACGTACCTCCTCTAAAGAAACTGTACTGAGCTTTGTTCTCTTGCCAATTTCCACCAAAGGCGTTCCATCTTTGCCGGCATGGCTAATCGCGGCGTTATTAACCAAGATGTCCAAGCAACCAAATTCACTAAGAATTGTATCGGCCGCATCTCGGATACTTCGGTCGTCAGTCACATCAAGCCGGAGCCACCCGGCGTTCTCACCAATTGCATTAACAGCAAGCCTCCCCTGATCTTGTTCACGTGTGCCAACCAAGACGAAAATGCCATTTGCGGCAAGATCTTTTGCTATTTGCAGTCCAATTCCCCTATTCGCCCCGGTAATCAGTGCAACGGGTTAATCAATCATTCGTGCCTCCAGGCATACACAGTAAAACAGCCATTGGCGCCACCCAGGCACTATGGCAAAATCGGAACAACGTTCCGAAACAATATACGGAACAATGCTCCGCTTTACAAGAGAGAACCATGAGTAAATCAGACCCGTCCGATATAGGCTCCCCCAAAGGCCGCACAAAACGCGCCGATAGCCTACGCAATCAAGACGCCCTACTTCAGGCAGCGAAGGAGGTTTTTGCCATCTCTGGAGTGGATGCGCCCGTGCGTAAGATCGCGGGCAAAGCTGGAGTTGGCGTAGGCACCTTGTATCGGCATTACCCAAACCGGGCAGACCTGATCGCCGCAGTTTTTCGGCGGGAAATTGATAGCTGCAACGAAGAAGTTCGGGCTAAAGTAGTGAAGCTTCAGCCCTTCCCGGCCCTCGCTATGTGCATGCAACGCCTTGCACTATTTTTTGCCACCAAACGAGGCCTGTCTGAGGTGCTGCACTCCGGCGACCCGGCTTTTGAATCCCTGCCCAGCTACTTCGACCAACACTTAAGACCCATGCTGAAACAAGTTCTCGATACAGCGATCGATTCAGGCGAAGTTCGCTCGGATATTGAAGCTGACGAATTGCTCGGGGGGATAGCCAGGCTGGCAATGTCATCTTCAGAGGATTCTTCCAGACAGGTACAGCGTATGGTGACATTACTGGCAGACGGACTTCGATTTAAGGAATGAGCACTACTTTTTTGAAGGTAATAAAAAGCGGCGACCCAAATGCCAGCCTAAGAGAAATCAAAAACCTAAGTTATCCAGGAGTTACATAATGATGGTCCCAACACGCCAAATACGCGCTAGCTATAATGACGATACCATTCGCGTCTATCAGGCCTATAGCAGCACCATTGCAAACTCTGCACTGTTGCGGGGTACATTTATATCCCCCCCCTTTAAAATGGCTCGTATGACCTGGATTAAACCCTCATTTTTATGGATGATGTACCGCTCCGGTTGGGGAGAAAAAGATAGCGGGCAAAATCGTATTCTGGCAATTGATATCTCAAGATCTGGTTTTGAATGGGCCCTACAGCATAGCCTGCTTAGCCATCCCTCTGGTGAACAATTTGATAAAGACACATGGCTAGAAATTAAAAAAACCACGCCTGTACGTATCCAGTGGGATCCTGAGCGAAATTTGCACTTAGAACCCCAGGCCCACCGAGCCATTCAAATCGGCCTATCCAATGAAGCGGTATCACTGTATGTCAATGAGTGGATTCAACAAATCACCGATATCACCGACTTTTCCCAAAAAATATACCAGCTGGTAAAAAGTGGGGACCTAAAAACCGCAAACAGCCGCATCCCTCTTGAAAAAGAGTACCCGGTAAACGATTTACTAAAAGTTAAATTAAAGATGTGATATTAATAATGAAATTCAAATTTCCTAACAAATCGACACACATTGCGTCCTGCAACCTTCTGGCAGAGCTATACAATATGCAAACCCACCCCAGATAGAAATATCCCTGGGCAGGTTACTAACCTGCCAACTAATATATCGCTTGAAGATTCAAAATCATACATTCCTAACTTCCACCTACTTAGGCGCTATACGTCAGTCTGTATGAGAACACCTTCTATCCCACCACCCTCAAATCAAAATCCAATTCTTTTCTTTCTACGAAAATACACCCCTTCACTTGATCTTTACAACACTTCGGACAGTTTCATGCAGCTATAGCCCCATAGTCACTGTACTGCTCGT